>VAZS01000148.1 GCA_005884855.1 Alphaproteobacteria bacterium
CAACGATTACGACAAGGCCTTCGAGGTCAGCAGCGGCGGCCGCACGATGACCTTCGACAGCTTCGAATGCGCGATCTACGCGATGGCGCCCTCTTGCGCGCATTGCGGCTGCAAGATCGTCGGGCATGGAGTCGAGGCGGCCGGCAACATCTTTTGCTGCGCTCATTGCGCCCAGCACCAGGGTGGCATCCGCGACCGCGCCGCCTAGCGCCGCGAGGCTCCCTCTCCTGTACGGTGTAAGAGCCCCTCTCCCGCACCGCGGGAGCGGGTGGCGAGCCCGCCAGGGCGAGCCGGGTGAGGGCGCGCGCGCCAAGCAAGAACCGTAGGGCGGGTGGAGCGCAGCGCAACCCGCCGCCCCCAACCAGCCATTCGTGCCTCCGACAAATGGATCCCGGCCTTGCCGGATGACAAGCAAACCGTGGGATCAGTCGAGCGGAGAGAACCCCATCGATTTCATGCGAGGGCTGCGCGATGGATTTCGCTGCGCTCAACCCATCCTACGATCACTTACGCCGGCCTTCCGCGATCAGCTCCTTGATGCTGATGCCGCCGAGCCTCTTGCCTTCGCGCATTTTACGAATGCGTTCAGCTGCGGCCCGTGATCGCGCACGTTGCGGTGATGAAGACCGTTGCGCCCGCTCCGACTCCAGAGCGCCTTCGCGTCCTCTGCGCATCCTTTGCGTCCTTTGCGACGAAGCGTTTTCTTTCTCTCGTCTCACCGTCTCACCGCCCCTGTGTGACCTTTACCCCTCCTGGTCGACGCCGACAACGAGGTGGATTTCGGCAACCTCCTCGCGCGGCACCTTGATCTCGCGCGCCGGGTTGAGTTGCCGCAACAGGAGCGCGTCCTTCTCCCAGCCGGCAAACTGCTTGATCAGCGCCGCCTTGTCCTTTTTGTAGACGACGACATCGCGGCCCCGGATCGCCGGCTTGAACGGGTTGACGTGCAACAGCCACCCTTGCTGATAGCGCGGCTCCATCGAGTCGCCGATCATGTAGATCGCATAGGCGCCGCGCACCCCGCTTAAATTCGAGGGGCGCGCCGTATAGCCGATCGGCCCGTCCTCGAGAAACATCTCCTGCTCGTCGCCGCCCCGCGCGGCGCTGCGGATCGGGATCGGCTCGGTGCCGGTCATCTGGCGCAGTTGCGTCGTCGCAAGCGGCGGCCGGCCGCGCCGCCGCGGTCCTTCAGGCGTCGCCATCGGCGGCCCTTCGCCGGAGGCGCGCCGCAACACCTCGTCCTGCGAGACGCCGAGAAAGCTCGAGGTCTGCGCCGCTTCCAGCAGTTTCATCTGCCGCTCGCCTTTCAGCATGCGCGAGACAGCCGACGGCGCGAGCCGCAGATGCCGCGCCAGATCGGCTTGGCTGAGCCCCGCGCGATCGAGCTGGGAAAGAAACCAGGCAGTGTCCATCTCGCAACCCCCGGGAGCAATGATATGCAATTGTTGCATTGACATTCAACTGAGAGACAATATATGGCTGCAATGCTGGAATAACAAGAGTGAGCCGCAAGGGGGTGGCATGCGACCTGACGATCGAGAGGATTGCGGCTGCGCCTTCCCGCTTGGAGCCGATGGCGCGCCGCTCGCGTGCGGGGCGCCACGCCGGCCTGGATCGAGCTTTTGCCCCGAGCACCATGCGCTCTGTCATCTGCCGCCGGGCGGCCGTGCCGAGCGCCGCGCCTTGGCCGAGGAGGAGGCATTGGCCCGCGCTGTCGGCGGTCGCCTCGGCCGCGAGGCGCGCGAGCCGCCCGACGCCCTGCTGCGCCGCCTCGACCGGATCAGCCGGCTCTTTTTTTGCCCAAAGCGTTCATGTTATGTTCAGGGAGGAGCGATGCCCCGCCGAATTGCGAAGCGTCGACACCTTGCAGATCATGGAGCGCCGCGGCACGATCACCTCGGCGATGCGCCAAGCCGGCGAGGATTTCCGCACCCGCTTTGCCGTGGCGCAGCTCGACCCCCTGCGCGCCCTCGATACCGCGCATCTGCGCATCGCCGAGCTCGGCCCGCGTCCGGACCAGACGGCGCCGGGTCCGCGCATCGAGGCGGCGCGCGCAACGGTGTGGCGCGCGATCCAGGTGGTCGGCGGCATCGCCTCGCCGGCGGGCTCGTGTCTCTGGCATGTGCTCGGCTGGCAGCAATCGTTGAAGGAATGGGCCATCGAGCAAGGCTGGAGCGGCCGCCGGGTCAGCCCGGAGGCCGCTTCCGGCATCCTCATCGCGGCGTTGGGCGCGCTCGAAACGCACCACACGCGATGAGAAAAATTGTGGATTATGCATTTTTCACTTGACAAAACCGGATTGATGTGGTACGACTCAGGCACACTGCAACAATCCGGATTGAAGAGATGGCCGAGCGGGAGCGCTCTCGCGGCGGATCGGCTTATGCCGGCCCGCTGCCCGTCGAAGAGGTCGCCGAACGCGCCGCGCGCCTCGGCATCACCGTCGAACGCATTGTCGAGGAGCTTCGCGCAATCGCGTTCGCCGACATCACGCGCATCGTCAGTTGGGATGCCGAAAAACTGACGCTGACCGCATCCGGCGAACTGGACAAGGCCGATAAGCCCGCTATCGCGGAGATCATCGCTTCGGCGAAGGACAAGAAGATCTACCGCGTGAAATTGCACGACAAGACGCCGGCCCTCGCTTTGCTGACGCGCATTCTGGAAAAATTCGTGAAACAGGACGAGCAGACCGACGATGACGGGGAAGAGGCACGACAGTTTCTTCTCGAAGAGCTCGATCGGCTCGCTGCCGAGGTCGTTGCAGAAGAAGGTGATCGAGAGGTGGCAGCGGGCGATCCCGTGGCTGGCTAGGCCCGCGCAAATAGGGGTTATCAAGGAAAAATACGAATGGAAGCCGCGCGACTCTCAAAAGCCGCCGACGGCGGATTGGCGCGTCTGGCTGCTGCTCGCCGGTCGCGGCTTCGGCAAGACCCGCACCGGCGCCGAATATGTCCGCGCCGCCGTCGAGACAGGTCGCGCGCGCCGCATCGCGCTCGTGGCGCCGACCGCGCTCGATGCCCGGGCAATCATGATCGAGGGCGAGAGCGGCCTGCTCTCGGTCGGGCCGTCCCACCGGCGCCCGCATTACGAGCCGTCATTGCATCGGCTGACCTGGGACAATGGCGCGGTCGCGACATTGTTCTCGGCCGACGAGCCGAACCGGCTGCGCGGCCCGCAGCACGATCTCGCCTGGTGCGACGAGCTCGCCGCCTGGCGCTACCCCCAGGCCTGGGACATGCTGATGTTCGGCTTGCGTTTAGGACAGGATCCGCGCTTCATCGTCACGACGACGCCCCGCCCGATCAAACTGATCCGCGAATTGCTCGCCGACCCGACGGTTGCCGTGACCCGCGGCCGCACCGCCGATAACACCGATCATCTGGCGCCGGCCTTTCTGGCGCAGATCGTGCGCCGCTACGAGGGGACGCGACTCGGCCGCCAGGAACTGGATGGCGAATTGCTCGACGACATGCCGGGCGCGCTGTGGACGCATGCGCTGATCGACGCCGCTCGCGTCACCGCGCATCCGCAGCTGATACGCACCGTCGTCGCGATCGATCCGGCGGCGACATCGGGCGAGCACGCCGACGAGACCGGTATCGTCGTCGTGGGCCGCGACACCGAGGGGCACGGTTATGTGCTGGAAGACGCGTCCGGCCGTTACGCGCCGCTGGAATGGGCCCGGGCCGCGATCCGCGCTTACCGCGCGCACCAGGCCGACCGCATCGTCGCGGAGGTCAACAATGGGGGCGAGATGGTCGAGACGATGCTGCGCACCATCGATCCAAATGTGCCGTTCGCGGCGGTGCATGCCGCGCATGGCAAGGTGGCGCGCGCCGAGCCGGTCGCCGCGCTTTACGAGCAGGGCAGGGTGCATCATCTCGGTGCCTTCGCCGCGCTCGAAGACCAGATGTGTGCGTTCTCGGCGGATTTCGACCGCGAGCGCGCCGGCTATTCGCCCGACCGCGTCGATGCGCTGGTCTGGGCCCTGACCGAGCTGTTTCTGCACCCGATGCCCGGCAGCGGCATCTTCGAATTGCTGCGGCAGCAGGCCGAAACCGTAGGGCGGGTGAATCCCGGCGAAGACCGGGAGTAACCCGCGGAGATGCGCGGAGGACGCAGATGCAAAATCCCTCTCTGCCCTTCAGGGCGGAGAGGGAGGGGCCCGCGGCGCAGCCGTGGGAGGGTGAGGTGGGTGCATCCGCAAGCGCTCTGGAATCCCCCACCTCACCCCGGCCCTCTCCGCCCCGCCCTTCAGACTCAAGGGGGGCGGAGAGGGAGTTGTCACGTCCCTCCGCGCATCCCCCGTGCCTCTGTGGTGAAAAGTTTTCGTCTCACCGCCTCAACTGGTGAACAAAAAGGAAGCCCGATGACGCTCCTCGTAAAGGACGCCAACACGAGCGTGCAGTCGCTCTCGACCGTCACCGACGGCAGCGGCAATCTCGTGCCGGCGCACGCCACCGCTTCGACCAACGCGCAGGGCATCGCCGCGCCGGTCGGGCCGCAGAACCGGCTGCCGGTCGTCAACACCGCCGGCAATTCGGCGAGCGATGGCAGCGGCACGCTCGCGGCCGGCGGCTCGGCGCAAACCCTGTTCGGCGGCGCGGTGCCGGCGAACGGGTACCTTGTGCAGAACAATTCCTCGGCCGCGCTGTGGATCTCCGACACCGGCGCCGCATCGAATGGCGGCGCCTCGATCCAGCTCGCGCCAAATGGCGGGATCTTTATGACGCCGTCGGGATACAAGCCGGCCGGCCCGGTCAGCCTGTTCGGCGCGACGACCGGCCAGGGCTTCGCCGCCCGCCGCTGGTAATAAAATAACGCCTCACCGCAGAGAGCGCCGAGGCTTCGCAAAGGAACGCGGAGGCAGGGAAGCGCCTAAAGCGCCGTTGCCTCCTCTGCGCATCCACCGCGTCCCCTGCGGTCAAGCGTTCCTCTCGTTGTCTCGCTGTCTCATTGTGAAACTCACCCGCACGGCCGCGAAGCAAGAGCCGGCGGCCAGGGATCAGGAGCACACAGGAATGCGGTTCACCCGTCTTCTCACGACCACCATGAGCCTGATCGCTCTTCTGATCCCTGGCCCCCGGCTCTTGTCCCCGGCACTGGCGCAGTCGCCCGGCAATTTTTCGACCCTCTCGACGACCGGCGCCGCCACCTTGAACGGCGACGTGTT
>VAZS01000149.1 GCA_005884855.1 Alphaproteobacteria bacterium
TGGAGGCAGTATCCGTATTCCCGCGCACTACTGCGGACTCGCGGCGATCAAGCCGACCTCGGGCCGCGTTCCGCGGACCGGACAGTTTCCCTTGCCGCTGGGCGCGCGCAATCCGGTGTTTCACGTCAGCCTGATCGCGCGAAATGTCCAGGACCTCGCGTTGGCCTTGCCGATTATCTCGGGGCCCGACTTCCGCGATCACTCAATCGTCGCAATGCCGCTCGGCGATTCCGCAAAAGCGGTATTGCGTGATTTGAAGGTTGCCTATTTCGATGACGATGGCGTCGCCACACCGACAAAGGAAATCGCCGGCGCTGTCCGCGATTCCGCGAAGGCATTCGCGGATGCTGGTGTCAAGGTGAAAGAAAGCCGGCCACCTGACGCGGCAAAATCCGGCGCGATCTACTTCGATATCAGCCGCGGCGATGGTGGTGCCGGCGCGCGCGCGTTCCTGAAGAGCATCGGAACGAATGAGATTTCCCCGATGTTCGAACGGGCGCTTGCGGTAGCGGTCGCGCCTGCGATGCCCAGCACAACCGAGGCCCTGAGTGCGTTTGTCAGATGGGATCTGTTTCGCAATTCCATGCTGCGCTTCATCGAGAACTACGATGCGCTGCTGTCACCGGTGATGCCATATCCCGCGCTGCTACATGGTACTGGCTTCGATGACGATAAGCGGATCGGATTTGGTTACGCCCAGATGCATAACCTGACCGGCTGGCCCACAGCGACCGTGCGAATAGGCACCTCGCCGGAAGGGCTACCGATCGGGGTGCAGGTCGCTGCCCGGCCATGGCGTGAGGATGTGGCGTTGGCGCTGGTTCAGCATCTTGAAAAGAGCTTTGGCGGCTGGAAGATGCCTCCTACGATATAATTTTGCGTACTCCAGAGTCCTCAAGAGCTGCCGGTTGGCCGTTCGAATTCCGGAAGAAAACCGCATGACTGCCAGCATCGCATCCACCGCTAAATTGATTGCGGCGGAACATCGCGATGGAAAGGCCTTTCACGCTCTTGAAGGCGTTCGCGATCTTGCGGCGGCATATCAGGTTCAGAAGGTCTATCTCGGAGAGGTCATCGGCGCTGACCGGATCGCCGGCTACAAAATCGGCCTGACATCGCAAAAGATGCAGGCGATGTGCGGCATCGATCATCCGATTTCAGGCGCCGTTTTCGGCAGACGCGTGATGAATAGCGGCGCGAAAGTTCGGATCGCCGATTATCACCATTTGGGTCTCGAATTCGAGATATGCGCTCGGTTGGGACGCGACCTCGCTCCGCGCAAAACGCCGTACACCAGGGATGAAGCGGGTAAAGCCGTCGATGCGGTCTGCGCCGCGATCGAACTGGTGGATGATCGCCATGCGGATTATGCGGTGCTCGACTGCAGATCGGTGGTTGCGGATAATGCGTGGAACGCGGGTGTCATCCTCGGCAGTTTCGTCGAGCCGCCTTCAACGCTCGATGACGTCGTAGGCGTGGCCTATCAGGATGGTGTCGAAATCGGGCGGGGCAAGGGCGCGGACGCTCTCGGCCATCCGTTCGAGCCTCTCGCATGGCTCGCCAATCATTTGGGGATGCAAGGCGAGGGATTGAAGAAAGGCGACATCGTGATGACCGGCAGCATCGTCACGACCCGCTTTCCGCAAGCAGCCTTCAGCTACCGCTTCGACGTCAGCGGCCTCGGCAGCGTCGAGGTCAGCGGAACATAACACCAGTTCACCTTGGCATGGCGGGCGCGCTTCGCCTTGCGAAATCGCCACCGGGAATCGAATCCAGCAGCGCCCGCGTCTAGGGGTCGTGCTGGGGATGGCCAAAGACATCGCCGGCAAGCCGTTGCTCCACGCACGCTGGGCCGATCAATGGAGACCAACGCTACCAATCGGGGAAAACGATGGCAGGGTTATATTTCGAGGAGTTTGAGGTAGGCCGAGAATTTCATCATGAATTCAGCCGGACCGTCACCGAGATGGACAACACAATGTTCAGCCTGCTGACGATGAACCCGCAGCCTCTGCACCTTGACGCTCATTTCGCGGAAACTACCGAATTCGGTCAGCGGCTGTTTAACAGCCTTTACACTCTCGGCATCATGATCGGAATGAGCGTATACGACACCACGCTTGGGACGACGATCGGCAATCTTGGTATGACTGACGTCAAGTTTCCAAAGCCGGTGTTTCACGGCGATACGCTCAAAGCGCACACCAAGATCATCTCCAAGCGGATCAGCAAATCGCGGCCAACGCAGGGCATCGTCGAATTCGAGCATACGGCGACAAACCAGCGCGGCGAGGTGGTCGCAAGCTGTCGCCGCACCGGCCTGATGCACTGCAAACCGCAAACTAGGGCTTGATGCGATGCGATCGTTTCTGTTCGTTCCTGGCGACAGCGTCCGCAAATTCGAAAGCGCGAAGAAGACGGCGGCTGACGCCCTGATCCTGGATCTGGAGGACTCAATCGCGCCCGACCAGAAAGTTGTCGCGCGGGGCATTACGCGGGAGATGCTTGGTAGCCGCAATCCGGACCAGAAAATGTATATTCGGGTAAACGCGCTCGACACCGGCATGACGCTCGCTGATCTCGCAGCCGTCATGCCCGGCCGGCCAGACGGCATCGTGTTGCCGAAATGCGCTGGAGCGGCCGACGTCAATCACCTTGCGCTTTATCTAGAGGCGTTCGAGGCGGCGTCCAATCTTGCGCAAGGAAGCACGCGGATCGTCGTCGTCGCCACGGAGACGGCGCGTGCGGTGCTCAAGTTGCTCGACTTTGAGGGGGCCAGCCCGCGCCTTTGGGGTATGATGTGGGGCGCCGAGGATCTCGCCGCTTCGCTTGGCGCCTCACGCAACCGAACTGCCGGCCGCTTCCACGGTCCTTTTTTGCTGGCGCGCGATCTCTGCCTGATCAGCGCGGCCGCGGCCGGCGTCGTGGCGATAGATACCATCGCCACCGACATCGATGATCTCGTCGCGTTACGGGAGGAGGCGATTGCCGCACGGCACGACGGCTTCCTGTCAAAGGCCATCATTCATCCCAAACATGTCGATGTCGTCAATGCGGCGTTCATGCCGAGTGATGAGGAAATCGCATGGTCAAAGAAGGTCGTTAAGGCATTTGATGACAGTCCGAATTCCGGTGTTGTCAAACTGGATGGAAAGATGCTCGACAAGCCGCACCTTCGCGCCGCCGAGAAAGTCCTCGCACAAGCCAAACGCCAGGTTTGAAAAATAATTTCGATTACGCCGTACTGTTTCATTCCGAATCGGCTTTTAGCCTTCACGTCGTGGTAGTATTCCACAAAACCACCAACTCGGAAAATCGAGAAGCTGGAGAGGCGAATTTCTTGGGAATTTTGACAACGGATTTGCGGGTTGCTGTGGCCGGTCTGGGGCCGATTGGAACGAGAGTCGTAAAAGCGCTTGATGGTGGAATAGATGGCTTGGTCCTCGCCGCCGTATCGGCGAAAAATCCGGGGAAGCACCAGGGCTGGCTCGCTACGTTGAAAAGACCGCCCGCGGTCCTACCGATCGAATTTCTCTCTGACATCGCCGATCTGGTGGTCGAGTGCGCGCCCAGTTCGCTCGTCAGGTCAATCGTTGCTCCGTTTGTAGCACGCGGAAAGATCGCGATCGTTCTTAGCGCGGGTGCGTTGCTCGATCATGCGGAGCTCATCGAACTTGCCAAACAGAATCGCGGTCAGATCTTCGTACCGACAGGCGCATTGATTGGCCTCGACGCGGTGACCGCGGCGGCCGTTGGCAACATCCATTCGGTCCGGATGGTGACGCGAAAGCCGATCCGCGGCCTCGCCGGCGCGCCTTATCTCCTCGAACACAATATCGAGATCGAACGAATTACCGAACCGCTCAGAATCTTCGATGGCACCGCGCGGGAGGCGGCGAGGGGCTTCCCGGCCAACGTGAACGTTGCTGTCGCGCTGTCGCTTGCCGGGATTGGTCCGGACTTGACGAGAGTGGAGATTTGGGCCGATCCGAGCGTCACGCGTAACACTCACAGTATCGAGGTAGAATCCGACTCCGCCCGTTTTTCGATGTCGATCGAGAATATTCCGTCAGAAAACCCAAAGACCGGTTTGATCACCGCGCTCTCAGTGGTCGCTTGTCTGCGGAAGTTGCGCGCCCCGCTAAGGGTCGGGACCTGAACAGCCCCGATCCCGCGACGGCGCAATGCCGTAACACTGGAGCAGCAGCGTTATTTCGAAGGTTCGCTTGGCTTGGTCTGGCTAACGGACGGGTCCGCGCTGGACTCGCGCAGTTTTGCTTCCCGTCCAAGTCCCAAAACACGTCGGCCATAAGAAAGCTCGACGGCTTCCGCTACCTGTTCTTCCTGGTCCAGTGGTTTCTCTTCTTCTTGGCTGGTGCCTTTTTTGTCTTCTTTGTCTTCGTCTTTCATTTGAATGGCTCCGCGCTACAGGGGGAACGCGGAAAAGTCTCCGCGTTCCTGAATTAAATCAGGTGCCAGCATCAGAGGCCGCCACTCACGGCGATTGAGGGGCTCTGCCGCAGATCGGAGGTTCACGCGCCTCCTACACCCTGCACCACTTTCCCAGAGCCGCCGCAGTTTTCACAACGTTTGCCATTTATCTTTCCAGTTCCGTCGCATTCAGGGCAGATGGCTTCGCCGGTACCAGGTGTTCCCTTGGGAGCGACATCGCCCGGCGCAGGCTGCGACGCACTCACCGAATCTGAGCGAGCAGGATTGTATTTGTCGGACACGTTCATCTCCGTCAAAGTTTGCGTCTGTTGGCACGCACGCCGACAGGACGGTCTAGCTCGTGCAAGCACGCAGCCGACCTAAAGTTCCTCGAAGCTCGGGATCACTGGAGAGATTGAGGACGCGGGACTAGCCCGTGGGGCTCGGGTTGGGATCATCAGGGTCCGGCAGCATGCCTGTGCCCGGCGTCTTCTCCGGGTCCAGCAGTTCGGGACGAGCGTCCGGTCCGGACGGCGGATTCTCGCGCTGCGGCCTCGGGTCTTGGCGCTTTCTCTCGGTCATGATCGTGAAACAGAATCGAACCGGCTTGGTTCCGGTTCTCATGGAACGTGCGCTCTACTATGGCTTGACTTACTAGGTCCCGATTTCGCCTATGCGTCCTTCGTGGGGCTGAAGCAGCCGATCGGAATCCGAGGCCGCTCTGTCCCCTGCATCGATGACCGCGCTCGACAATAGAGTTCGGCTGGCCGGCAGCCCCGGTGGCAAGGCTTGGATGACAGCGCTCATGTTCAACGCGATCTGCAGTCGCCGACCATCGTACTGCCGCTCGTAGACGAGAACCGAATGGTCGTGCCAGACCTCCACATACGATCCGCGCGACAGCGCCGGTTCCGCCCTGCGCAGCCGAAGTAGCCGCTGGTAAAGCGAAAGCGATGAGGCTGGGTCGGTGCGTTGCCGCCACACAGGCGCCGTCGCCGACATATCGATCGGGAGCCATGGCTTGCCCGTGGTGAATCCGCCATCCATATCGGCAGACCAAGGCATGGGTGTACGAACTGGATCACGTCCCAACCCGAGTCCGGGCACGTTCCTCTCCCAGGGGTCCTGAACTTGCTCGGGTGCGATCGGCACATCTTGCATTCCAATTTCTTCACCCTGGTAAATCGTTGGGGTGCCACGCAGCGTAAGTAGCAGCATCGCTGCGATGCGCGCCTGCTCTGGTCCAAGCCGGCTCGCCACCCGCGACCGGTCGTGATTACCGAGCACCCAGTTCGGCCAACCTCCTGGTGGCAGAGCGGCCTCGTAGTCCCGGATCAAATGCGCGATGGCCTCAGGATTCCACGCTGTCGAAATAAGATGGAAGTTGAACGGAAGATGGAAGCCGGTCAGGTCCACTCCGTAATAAGCCATCAGCCTGTCGATTGGCAGATAGGCTTCTCCAATCATCAGCCGATCACCGAATTCGTCCGCAACTTGCCTCATTGCGGCGATCGCGTCATGAACCTCAGGTTGGTCCATGGTGTGAAGGCGGATCAAACGCCGTGCCGGAGACATTCCCTTACGCCAATCCGGGTTGACTGGATTGTCCCGGAACTGTCGGTCTTCAAGCAGATGGTGAATGGCGTCGACCCGGAATCCGTCAACCCCGCGTGAGAACCAGAACCGGAGAACATTCAGCATCGCAGTCCTGACTTCGGGATGCCGCCAATTCAGATCGGGCTGCGCGCTTAAATAAGCGTGATAGTAGTACTGGCCAGTCGCCTCATCAAAGCTCCATGCCGACCCGCCGAATTCGCTGGTCCAGTTGTTGGGCGGAGCACCATCAGGCCTGGGATCGCGCCAGATGTACCAGTCGCGCTTTGGAGAGGATCTTGAGGACCGGCTTTCCAAAAACCACGGGTGCTGGTCTGAGGTGTGGTTCGGCACGAAATCCAGGATCAACCTCAAGCCCGCCCCATGCGCTTTCGCGAGCAGCCGACCAAAGTCATCCATGGTTCCAAAGATGGGATCGATGGCGCAATGATCCGCGACGTCGTAACCAAAATCCGCCATTGAAGAAGCAAAGATTGGCGACAGCCAGATTGCATCAACTCCAAGCTCAACCAGATGGCTCAACCGCGTTGCGATGCCGTTCAGATCCCCAATTCCATCTCCGTCCGTGTCCTGGAACGAGCGCGGATAGATTTGGTAGATTACTCCGGTCTGCCACCACGCTGCACCAGTGGCGGTTTTTTCGAACTTGCTGTTCGCGGGCAATTGCTTTCCTTTGCCGCTCGCCGATCGGACAGCTCCTGCGAAGCGGGAACTGCTGGTGCCCAAGTCTAAGCATCTGATTGCACCCGAGGCAGCACGAAAAGTGATGCGCTGGCTTGACCAGCCGAAGCTGTTTTGCGCAAGGCGCCGCGATAACGCCGCTCGCCTCGGCTTCCACCCGGGTACAAGAAAAGCCCCGTCCAGAGCGGGGGCAACCGGACGGGGCTTCGAGGGACCGCGCCCATGGCTAAGCGGCGCCCCAAAAACTTAGCTGTTTTCGGACCTGTAACTTTGTTCGCCAGCTGACTCTCTCACCAGCTTGTTACCAGCGCGGACCATCCGCTTCTGCCGCTGGTGATCATTGGAACTCCCAATCTTGGCCATCGTTCTCCCCGTTCAGCAACGGCACAAATCAGGACGGCGGGAGGATTGCTATGAGCAAACATAGGATGCCCCACGAGGAGGATCCGCGCGAAACACCGCTCGATGATCCGCGCCAGCAGAGCGACTGGCCGAACACAAAGCAAACGGACAAGCCTTGGAAGGGCCAGGTCGAAAAAGATCAGCAGAATAAAGATACTGATATCGATCTGGAAAAATGGCAGGAGTCGAACACGCACTAGCCAACAGCGCCGAGTAACGGCGACCCTTTCATCTGGATCGTTGCAAGCCACGCCGCTTCGCATAGGGCTCCGTAACCCGGAAGCGTTTCGCTTCATCTATCAAGTGATTTGATCCTCATCCGATCGCCCACCGCTACAATCCAATCCGGAGCCATAAATATTGGTGCCGGTTGCGGCAGCCTGATCCGGTCTGATGATCTTTAGACGTCCTCCCTCGACTCTGATCCACGTTTCCAGATTCAGGCGAAAAACGCTCCAAAAAGAAGAGCGGTGCCTTGTCGGCCAGGACATCGATGCGTGTTGCGCCGCGGCCGAAATGTGGCAAACTCGGGCTCCACGTGACCGAGGGGGGTAGCGATGTCCAACAGGTTTACACAGTACATCCTGATCGCAATGGCGCTTGGCATTGTGATGGGGACCCTGGTTTTCAACTATCTTCCAGACATCCGGGCAGATATCGCCGCGGACGTAAACCTGATCGCGATGCTGTTCCTGCGCCTGATCAAGATGATCATCGCTCCGCTGGTGTTCGCAACACTGGTCGGCGGCATAGCCCACATGGGAAGCGGCT
>VAZS01000150.1 GCA_005884855.1 Alphaproteobacteria bacterium
GCGTTCGATATCTATTCGGATCCCGGGTCGTCAACGAGCGCACGAATCTCTCATGCTGTTACCTGACCCCGTGGCCGTCGCAATCGGTCACGGGCTCAGACGCAAATAGGCATGGTGCATCCCCGCGTGGCCGCCTGCCTAGATATGTGGTTTGATGCCGCAACATTTGTTCTGCTTTGATTTTGATGCGGGAGAGGCACTTGAATCGGGATAGCTATGGTCTTCCGCTTACCACCGGATCGGATAGCGCGGCAGCGTTTTACCGCGACGGTGTTGAACTGCTGCTTTCCGCCTGGTGCGGCAGCGAGCAAGCTTTCGATAAAGCAATCAGCGAAGACCCCGGCTTCGCGCTTGCGCACATCGCGCGAGCGCGCGTCCATCAACTGCACATGGAGATCGCCGAAGCGCGGACCATGGCAGCGCTGGCGCGTGAGTTGGCAACTATCGCAACCAGACGGGAACGCCAGCACGTCGCAATCCTTGCGGCAGCGATCGAGGGCAAACCCAAGGACGCATTGACAGGCGCCGAGCAGCATCTCGACGAATTTCCGTGTGACGCACTCGTGTTCGGACTCTTGCTTGGCGCTTTCGGGCTTTATGCGTTCTCGGGACGCGCCGATCACGACGCGGCGCGTCTTGCAATTTGCGAGCGTCATGCCCGGCATTATGGCGAGGATTGGTGGTTCCTGACCTATCTGGGCTGGTCACACACCGAGGCCGGAAATGTACGTGCCGGTCGGACAATCACGGAACGGGCGATCGCGATCAGACCTCAAAACGGAAACGCCGCGCACGCCCTGTCCCATGCGCATTTCGAGCAAGGCGACGCGTTGGCAGGCGATGCGTTTCTTTCGGAATGGCTGCTGGCGCACGATGGCAAGAGCTATTTACAGGGACATCTTTCCTGGCACGTTGCCTTGGTAGCAGTCGAAAGCGGTGATGCCGATCGCGCGCTAAAAACATACAATGAACGCATCCGACCGTCAGAAGCCCGATATCCGCCACTGAATGTCTTCACCGACTGCGCCTCGCTGCTGTGGCGGCTCACACTGAGCGACAAAACGGTTCCGGCTTCGCAATGGAATGAAGCAGCCGAATATGGAAACCGATTCTTCCCGCGGGCGGGGGCACACTTCGCCGATCTCCATCATGCTCTGGTCGCGGCGGCAACGGACAGCGATTCGCTGGAGACAAGATTGGCGGAGCTGGAATCGCTTGAGGCTCGTGGCAGTCTGGCGCCGGGTTCGTCCGCAATCGATCTTTGCCGCGGCGCCAAGGCATTTGCCCAGCGCGATTATGACAAGGCCGCCGACCTGCTTGAGGCTGCCATGCCTGCCGTTGTGCAGATCGGGGGCAGCCATGCCCAGCGCGAGCTATGGGAAGATACGCTGATCGTTGCTTGTCTTCGAAGCGGCCGTAACCATAAGGCCGCCAAGCTCATCTCGGCTCGTTTGCAGCGCCGGCCCTCGCGCCGCGATCAGGCATGGTTGCGGCGAGCCGAGATGGCAGCAGACAAGCCGTCCTAGCGCCGGCGGCAGGTACGACGCGATCAACTTCACCTTTCCGCGAGATGTGAAGCCGTTCACATCCGAAATAGCCGCAATCCACTACATTGACCGCCAAAGCCTGTCTCAGGAGGCATTTATGTCGTCACCTCGCAACCAGCACCCGGAAACGCGCGGCATCGATTGGGTAGCGATCGAACGGATTTTTGTCTTGCAGGTGCTGGCGCTGCTGGCGTTGGCGGGCGCCTTCATCGGTTACGTGAATTGGTCATCCCAGATCGCATTCGCGGAATTCTCAGCCGCAAGCAATCGGGCGGCGCTCGAATCCAAAGCTCACCCGGGATCCGCGCCGGCGGTTCAGGCCGAAAAGCGCCAGGTGCCGGGTGCCGGCAGCACCTGAGGAGCAACGAAAAGGAAGGCGCTTGCACTGATTCCAGCCAAAAGCGGCCGCGCCCCTTGCGAAACGGGTTCGTGCAAGCGCTACTTGGAAGCTACTTGGAAACCGTCTGCACCACGCTGCCCACGCTCCGCGCACTGGCGACCGGCAGCTTGATCTCTCTCATCAGGGCCTCGTCATAGCCGGGCAACGTCTGTAGCGGCGCCTTGGACCTCATCTGCACGACCTTGTAGCCCCCTGCTTTCAGCCGCTGCAGCAGAGCGGGCAGCGCTTGCGCGGTATGCTTCTGGAAATCATGCATCAGGATGATGCCCTTGCCCTGCTTGTCGAGCTTGGTCATCACGGTGTTGACGATTTGCGCGGCGTCCTTTGCCCTGAAGTCAAAGGAATCGAGGTCGCAGGAAAATATCGCGATGTTTCGCGTGCCGAGATAAGCCATCGCCGACGGGCCATGCTGCAATTCCGGGAAACGAAAGAACGGGGCGGGGGCGGCACCCAACGCCAGCTTGACGGCGCTGTAGCCTTTTTCGATCTCGTCCCTGGCGAGTTGATCCGTCGTCTTCTTGCTATTGAGGTTGGCATGCGACCAGGTGTGGGCGCCAACCGTATGCCCGGCAGCCGCCACCTGCCTGAGGATCTCCGGATGATAAGTGGCGTGTTTGCCGATCGGAAAAAACACCGCCTTGGTGCATTCGTCCGCGAGCGCCTTGAGCACTGCCGGGGTATGGCCCGGCCACGGGCCATCGTCGAATGTCAGCACGACTTCCCGGTCGGCGAGAAAGTCGAGCTGCTTGAAATGCTGGAAGCCGAAAGCGGGTCCGCCCGTGGTGTCCACTGCCACCACGCGGCTGACGCCAAGCGCATCCAGCCTGGCGCATGCGCTGTCCGGGGCCGGAGGAGACAAAGGCCTGTCCGGGATCGCCCCGGTGACCTCGACATCTTCGCGCGCAAATACCGGCCTGGCTGATGGGGGAACCCGCTCGGCCGATGCGGCACCAACGGTGTTGGCGACGGTCAGTTCGCCGCGCGGGGAAGATGTCCAGAACCAGACGGCTGATATGAGCAGCGCCGCCACAACGCTCGCGAGCATCAGTGCTAAGGCATTACGCATGGTTCCACTTTCCAAAACCTGGCGTTCTCGTCAGCTCATTAATGAGAAATAGATGTTAACACCCAGACAACGCGGCCCTCTCCGGCAGGACAAATCTCGAGCCGGCGGTGGGTTCGATCCCAACCGAGTAGTTAGCCTCACAATGGCTGGAGCGGACCGAGCCCGGCGCATTGCCGCACTTTGGCCAAAATGCGTTGCCGACCGGCTTTGCGCGGATTAGAACGCCTGAAGATGAAAGGTAAGGCGTAACGTCATGGCCAAAATTTTTTTCATTATTCCGCTCGTTGTAACGGCATCAGCCGCGTCAGGCGCACTAGCCCAGCAGAAGCAGGAGCACGATGCCTGCGCGCGCGATGTCTCGCGGCTTTGCCGCGCCCACATGAATGAGGGCGACCAGATCGTTCTGGCATGCCTGAAGCAAAACCGTGCCCGGCTCAGCAAAGCCTGCCTGAAAGTTCTGAGCGAGCACGGGCAGTAATGACTATCGCCATTTGGCCGAGTTGCAATTTGCACATCGGCGAATGACGATCTCGATCAACTAGGTGCTGCTGCCGGCGGCAGTCGCGACCGGCAGTACCTCGTTGGCGGCCCGGTCCGGCGTATCTTCCTTCCAGCGCACCGATCCGAACGGCCGCTCGAGCATGCGGCGGACGCGCACTGGATCGGGGCCGAGATGAAAATCCATCGCGCGCTGATGCAGCGCGCGCTCGGATTGCGTCGACCGGTTGCGCTGGCGCAAATAGTCGAACCAGGTCGGACAATGATAGCGCTCGGTCCACAGTTCAGGATCGGCGATGTCGCGCGCGATCGACCAACCATAGGCGCCGTTGCGTTGCCGGCTGAGTTGCACTTCCTGCATGACGTTGTGGAAGGCGCGGGCGCTTTCCTGGTCGACCCGGTATTCAATCTCGACCACCAGCGGCCCGCTACGTCCGGTGAGTGGAAGCCGCACCTCGGGATCGGCCAGCACCTCGGCATCTTCGTTGCGGGCGCCGACCCGCGGCATTCCGAGCCAAAGGCCTAGTATCGGCGACACCAGCATCAGCGCGGCCGAAACCAGTAGCGCGGTCTCCACCCCGGCAGCGTCGGTCAGCCGTCCCCACCCCCAGCTTCCGATCGCAATGCCGCCGGCAATGGAGGCCTGGAACGCGGCCAGCGAGCGACCCGCGACCCAGCGCGGCGCGGAAAGCTGCACACCGATGTTGAATAAGGCGACCGCCAGCATCCACACCGCGCCGGCAACCACCAGCGCCGCCGCGGTCAGGACCGGCTGCCGGCTCAACGCCACCGCCGCAATCGCCCCGCCCATGGCCAAGGCGCAGGCTCGGACCGCCGCCTCCCCGCTCATTCGGCGGCGCACTTCGGTGATGTTGAGAGCGCCGATCACCGCGCCCATGCCGAATGCGCCGAGCATGATGCCGTAGGTTTGTGCGCCGCCGTGCAGGAGATCGCGCGCCACCAGCGGCATCAGCGCCGATACCGAACCGCCGATCACGCCCGTTATCAGCGTCCTCGCCAGCACGATGCGGATCGAGGGCGAGTTGGCGATATAGCGCACGCCGGACACGATGGCGCGGTTGAGGCGCTCGCGCGGCAGCCGCGACGGTTCGCTGGTGCGCCTCCATAGAAACAGTACGATCAATAGCGGGATGTAGAGCACCGCATTCGCCGCAAAGGCCGCGACCGCGCCCGCGGTGGCCACGACGATGCCGCCGATGGCGGGACCGAAACTTCGCGCAATGTTGTAGCTGATGCCGTTCAGCGCGACCGCGGACGGCAATGTTTCCGGCGGCACCTGCTCGCTGACGGACGCCTGCCAAGCCGGTCCGAACAGCGCCATGCCGCTGCCCACAATGAAGCAGAATGCCAGCAGGATTTCCGGCGTGAGGCGGCCAAGCCAAGCCAGCACGGTGAGCGCCGTGGCCCCCGCAAGCGCGATCGACAGCGAGACCAGCGCCACGATTCGCCGGTCATACATATCGGCGATGGCGCCAGCCGGCATCGCGATCAACATGACCGGCAGCATCAAAGCGGTCTGGACCAGCGCGACCTTGTCGGCCGACGGCGTCATTTGCGTCATCGCCCAGGCGGCGCCGACCGCCTGAATCAAAAGCCCTAGGTTGGAGAGCAGGCTCGCCAACCAGATTCGACGAAACGCGGAGTGCCGCAACGGAGCAGCAACGCCATCGGCGGCAAACATCGGACGTTTCGCCTGATCAGTCATATCCCGTTCCGTTGGCGTCGCTTGGCGGGTGGCGTTTCGGGCTCGCCTCGGTAACTGATGCCCGCGAAAGTCCCTGGCTGTCCAGTTTTTCGAATGCGGAGCTCGCGATGCAGCG
>VAZS01000151.1 GCA_005884855.1 Alphaproteobacteria bacterium
TTCTCCATTACCGCGTAATCGATGGAGATCGCCTTTGCGGATTCGAACGCATCGGGCTCGAGCGTGATGAATCCCAGGTCGCGCCCGGCCTTGAGCACGGCGCGGGTGACGGCCTGCACAGTATGGGCATCGAACTTGCTATATTCATCGAGCAGAACCGAAGCACGAAACATGAAGTTGCCGCTGTTCCATAGATAACCCGCCTTGATATATTCCGCCGCGGTTGCCGGATCCGGCTTCTCCACGAACTTCGCAACGCTCCGGACCTCGCCGGAAGTGATGTCGCCCGGGCTGATATAGCCGTATTCGGTGGCCGCCCGCTCCGGCCGAACACCGAATGTCACGATCTGCCCGGCTTGAGCGGCCACCAGACCCTGCCGGCAGGCGGCCAGAAAGGCAGGCGTATCGTGGACGACGTGATCGGCCGCAAGCGCAAGAACTGTGGCGTCCTCGTCGCGCGCTTGCGCAAACGCCGCGCCCGCCGCGATTGCCGGGCCGGAATCCCGTCGCATCGGTTCCAGCAGCACATCGGCCTCAATCCCGATCTCGCCGAGCTGCTCAAGCACCATGAAGCGATAGGCCTTGTTGGTGACCACGATAGGACGCTCAAACAGCGTCGGATCCGATACCCGAACAAGCGTATTCTGGAAAGTCGAACGCGCCCCGAACAATGGCAGGAATTGCTTGGGGTGTACCTCGCGCGAAGCCGGCCAAAGCCGCGTTCCGGCGCCGCCGCACATGATCAGCGGAACGATTCGTTTGTCCATCGATGCCTCAGACATTGTAGTGGCCGCGATACCACGCGACAAAATCGCGAATGCCGTCCTCGATGGATGTCTGCGGCTTGAAACTGACATCCCGCATCAGATCGCCGATATCCGCGTAGGTTTCCATGACGTCACCCGGCTGCATCGGCAACATATCCTTTACGGCCTCTCGGCCCAACTCCTTCTCGAGCAGGGCCACAACATGCAAAAGCTCTTCAGGCCGTTGATTACCGACATTGTAGATCCGTGAAGGCGCATCCCCCGCGCGTCCAGCATCTTTGGGAATGAGATCCACAAGGCGCAATACTACACGGGTCACGTCTTCGATATGGGTAAAGTCGCGCCGCATTTTACCATGGTTAAAAAGCCTGATTGGGGTGCCTTCAACGATCGATTTGGCAAACAGGAAAATCGCCATATCGGGCCGTCCCCATGGGCCATAAATGGTGAAGAACCGGAGTCCCGTGACGGGAAGACGGTAAAGGTGGCTGTACGAATAAGCCATCAGCTCGTTGGCCCTTTTGGTCGCGGCGTAGAAACTGATCGGCCGATCGGTTTTGTCGTCGACGGAAAAAGGCAATTTTGTATTGGCGCCGTAAACAGATGACGAGGACGCGTACACCAGATGACGGCACTCATGGTGCCGGCATCCCTCCAGAACGTTGAGAAAAGCAACAAGATTGGCATCGGCGTAAGCGTGAGGATAATCGATCGAATGGCGCACGCCAGCCTGCGCCGCTAGGTGGATTACTGCCGGAAACCGATGCTTCGCAAACAGCCGAGAAATCGAAGACCTATCCGCCAGATCCATCTGCACGAAACTGAAGCGCGAATGCTCGCGCAGGATACCCAACCGCGATTGCTTCAGGGCCGGGTCATAGTAGCTGTTGAGATTATCAAGCCCGACCACATGGCGCCCATCGGCCAGTAGCTGGCGAGCGAGGTGAAATCCGATAAAGCCGGCGGCACCGGTGACCAAAATCGCCTCGTCCGACATCGTATCTCCCCCGGGGCATCCTTGTTCCCCTTCGCTACCGATGCTTCTTTAACCGTCGCATTGAGGGTGTCGCAATAGCCAGTCGGCCGGCTATTGCCAGAGGCGCTTTAAAACCATACGAAGACGGCAAAGTTCGGCGTGCCGCGCCCAGTTGCGCTGCTTGTGACAATCCTCTCGAGCCTGGCGAGCGCGGAAAACATGCGCCGGATCCTGTTTTCGACGATAAAAATACTGATCTCCGTGGCACTGCTTTACCTCGCGCTACGCAAGGTCAATCTGCTCGAGCTTGCCTATCGCATCAATGTTGCGAGCCTCGGCTGGATCGGCCTCGCCATCGCCGTGACCTTCCTTCAGATTTTTGCCGGGGTACTGCGATGGCGCGAGATCGGTGCGGAGTGCGGCGCGCCTCTGGCGACGCGACAAGCGATGCGCTTCAATGTGATCGGAACCTTTTTCAACCAGACCCTGCCCTCCTCCATCGGTGGCGACGCTGTGCGCCTCTGGCTGGTCGCGCGGGGTGGCGCCGGATGGAGGGCCGCGACTTATTCCATCTTTGTCGACCGCGCCATAGGCCTTATCGCGCTTGCCGTCCTCATCCTCGTCACCTTACCGTGGAGTTACCGCCTGATCAGCGATCCGGCGGGCCGTTCGGCACTATTGCTCGTCGACTCGATGGCGCTCGCCGTCGGTCTTGGCTTTCTAATGCTTGGCAGGTTGCGCTGGCCTTGGCTGAAGCGGTGGTGGGGAACGCATCACATTCACGCTTGCGCCGTCATCGCCAACCGCGTGCTCTTCAGCCGCCAGCATGGACCGATCATTGGCGTGACGTCGATACTGGTACACGTGCTCACCGTCGTGATCGCCTGGTGCGTGGTGCAATCGATCGCGGCGCCCGTGTCGTTTGGTCAAGTGTTTCAGCTGATACCACTGGTCATGCTGATCACAATGCTGCCGATCTCGATTGCCGGCTGGGGACTGCGCGAAGCCACCATGGGGCTGGCGTTCGGATATGCCGGACTGATCGCCAATGAAGGCGTCAACGTGTCGTTGCTGTTTGGCGCCGTCTCCTTTATCGTCGGGGCTATCGGCGGGCTGGTGTGGATTTTCAGCGCCGAGAAAGCTGCGGAGGGTGCGGTGCCGATCGAGGTGCCGGAATAACAGCAGTGATTGCTTATCCCAACTGCACGGCAAGGCGGCCGCGGGATGGTGTGTTCCAGACCGCTGTCCTTTATACACGCACAACCTGCATTAACGTCAGCGCCGACCAGAGCTATCGATGAAGATTAGCGTCGTCACAGCGAGCTACAATTCTGAAGCAACGATCGGATTCACCATCGAATCCTTTCTGGCGCAAACTCATCCCGAAAAAGAAATGCTGGTGATCGACGGAGCATCCAGTGACGAGACGCTGAAGATTGTCGACTCGTTTGGTTCAGGCGCCATCCGTGTTGTTTCCGAGAGAGACAGAGGCGTCTATGACGCCATGAACAAGGGCTTTCACTTGTTTCAGGGCGACGCGGTCGGGTTTCTCAATTCGGACGACACGTTTCACGACGCCGGCGTGCTCTCGGAGATCGCGGCAGCAATGAAGGACGCCGATATCGTGTACGGCGACCTCAACATGGTGACCGATCACATCACCAAACGCGTCTTGCGCTCGTGGCGCGGTGGACAATTTAGGCGCTATTCGTTCCAGCTTGGCTGGGTGCCCCCCCACCCCACTTTCTACGTCCGAAAGGAGGTAGTCCACAAAGTTGGCGACTACGATTTAAGTTACACCACCACGGCGGACTACGATTACATGCTGCGCGCCCTCGCACTGAATAATTTCCGGGTGCGCTACATTCCCCGGGTCATCGCGGATTTTCAGATCGGCGGGATCAGCACCAGCGGCTGGCGCGTCAGCGCGAGAGGAAATCTGGAGTGCCTGCGGTCACGGCGCGTCCATTTGAAGGGGCCGATGGTAGATGCCGCATTTTTCCTGCGTTTCCTCAGGCGGATTACTCAGGTCCGGATCTTGGGGTTTTAGCTTGGGCTGAGAGTGACAGCCGGTTCGCTCAAATCGCTCGATCCAAATTCCGGAATGGCGTCCTTCAGAACGGCTCTGATATTGGCTCGGTCATCTCTGGTGATCGCCTGTTCAAGTGCGGCAATCCATTTCCGCAATGTCTGCATCGCGGGTTCGTTCGGCTTGGCCGCCATGATGCCGGCAACGCCAATGTCGACCGTCGGCTCCTGCGTCGCGAACAGGATCTCGTTGAGTCTTTCTCCTGGACGCATCCCGGTGAAAACGATCTCGATGTCGTGTCCCGGCTGCAGGCCGGAAAGCCGGATCATGCGCTCGGCGAGATCGACGATCTTGACTGGCTGGCCCATGTTCAGCACGTAAACCGAGACGTCCGGGCGTTGCGGCGCCAACGCGTGCGTTGCGGCCGTGATCACTAGATCGCAGGCTTCGCGGATGGTCATGAAATACCTGACCATATCGGGATGCGTGACCGTCACCGGACCGCCCGCTTCGATTTGCGCCTTGAATTTTGGGACAACCGAGCCGTTCGAGGCCAGCACGTTGCCGAATCTGACCGAGATCAGCCGCATCCTCGGGTTCGAGCCGGGTTTCGAGGCCAGATCATGATCGAGCGCCTGGCAATACATCTCCGCAAACCGCTTGGTGAGGCCAAGCATCGAGACCGGCTCGATCGCCTTGTCGGTCGAGATCATCACCATCGCCTCGGCACCCGCCGCAAGCGCCGCGTCTGCGACATTTATCGAACCGAAAATATTGGTCTTGACGCCTTCGCTCCAGTCGCGTTCGAGAATCGGCACATGCTTGAGGGCAGCGGCGTGAAACACGATGTCGGGCTTGAACTCACTCATGAGCCGCAGGATGCGCTCGCGATCGCGAATATCCGCGATCCGACCTTCGATCACCGCGTCGGTCCGCCGGGCCGCCAGTCCCTCGATGACGGAGTAGAGCGCGGGCTCCGAGTTTTCGATCACCAGCAATCGCGCCGCGCCGAAGGTGGCGACGCGCTCGCAAATCTC
>VAZS01000152.1 GCA_005884855.1 Alphaproteobacteria bacterium
TACCAAGGTACGCGCGGCCAGCGCATCGACCCCCGCAGGGCGTGAGCCGGGGCCACCGAGTAATTGATCGGTGCCAACTGACGAGGCAACCAGCGGCAGGACTGGGCCTGCGAGCGGGCGCGGCGCTGGCTGACCGGGTACCGCATTCGCATCCGGTGTCGCCGGTTCGCTCGGCAGCGCGATGGGGGCGGAATGCGCACCCAACAGCCTCGTGATCTCGCGCTCGACATAGTGGGCAAGCTTGCGCGCGCCGGGCCTGGTGAAATACACGCCGTCGTAGGACCGCAGGCGGCGGATTTGACCTTCGAAGTCGGGCCCCTGCTGCAGGAAGCGCCCCGCTTCGTCCACAAAGCCGTCCCAGACGTCGACATAGGTGATGCCGGCCTTGGCCGCGGAATCCCGATACAGCGAATCCAGGAACAGCATGTCCGCGGTCGCCTTGGCTCCCCGCACTGCGGGCAGTCCGACCCAGAGCACCGGCACGCCCTTCGATTTCAAGATGGCGATCATCTCGTCAATCTTCTTGGTGTAGAGCTCGACCCAGCGTTCCTCGCGAAATTGATAGACGCCATTCGGGGAACGCGTGCTCTTGTCTGGAGAGGTGAGCGGCGCCGCGTCATTGTCGGCTGCATCGTCGCCGGACAATTCGGTATCGGCCGGTCTGGCATCCGGCTTCGCGGCAGTGTCGTTTGCAGCATCCGGTTTGCTTGCGGATTTGTCGGCGGCCTTGCCCTCCGATTTGCCGCGGCTCTTTTTGTCGGACTTGTCGGCGCCCGAGTCACGAATCGGTGCGCGATCATCGAGTCCGAGCATCACGACGATCGCATCGGGCTTCTCCGTGGCGAGGATGCCTTTCGCCGCCGCGGCCCAATCGGCCGGCTCTCCCTTGGGCTGATATCTGATCAGGCCGGAGACCGTCTTGTGCCTGCGGATCACGCCGATGTCAGGTTGTTCGGCGTAGGCGTCCTCAAGACCATAGGCGAGCCAGTCCGCCATCCCGTCACCGAGCACCAGCACGTTGCGTTCGGGTACGGTCTCGCGCTTCTCCGGCGGCGGCGCTTTGGAGAAGTTTTCGACTCGTTTCGGCGCCTGTTGCTGCTGCTGCTGGAACGGGGTGAACAGATCGCCGCCGAACCAGCCGCCGCCTCCGCCGCTGCTGCGCGGCTGGGGCCGTGACCATCCGCCAAAATTAAAAAATTGCGCGGATGCCGGGCCCGCGATCCCGACCAACAACGCAACCGCAACCAAAAGCGTGATCAGCGGGCCGGTTTCGGTGAAAATCCGGAAAAAGGATCTGGGCTTTTGCATGAGCATGGTTCGTAAATGGGGGTCAGGCGGGCACTATACTAGCGGATTCGGGCGTCAGGCGGGCATATTTGACCACAGAAACCGGGCTCACTGGCCTGAAATCACCGCGCGCGAAGCCGTGCCAGCACGTCGGCGGAGGCAAATCCGTCCGCGGGGGCCCCGATCGAGGCCTGAAACCCGCGCAGCGCCTCCCGCGTCTGTCCGCCAAACTGGCCGTCCGGGACGCCCGGATTGAACCCGCGCTGCGCCAGAAGCTGCTGCAATTCCAGCCGCTCGGCGCGCGACAACTCCCGCTCCTGACGCGGCCACGGCTGCACGAAGGGCGCGCCGCCACGCAGGCGGTCTGCGAAATGTCCGATCGCCAACGCGTAGGCTTCGGCCGGATTGTATTTCATGATCACCCGGAAATTTTGCAGCATCAGAAAGCTCGGGCCTTCGGCGCCAGCGGGCGCTAGCAGATAGGCTTTTTCGGCCGAACTCGGAAACGACTGGTTTCCGGCGCGGTGGATGCCAAGATGCTCCCATTGCGCGATCGTCATCGCCTTCGCCCGATCCGCCAGCATGTAGTTGAAGTTCTTGGGCACCACGACCTCGTAGCCCCAGGCTTGACCGGTCTGCCAACCGTCTTTTTTCAGGTTGTTGGCGGTGGAGGCGATCAGGTCGGCGGTGTCATCGACCACATCGCGGCGGCCGTCCCCATTGGCGTCCACCGCGTAGCGCTTGAACGCGGTCGGCATGAATTGGGTGGGTCCGAATGCGCCGGCCCAGGAGCCGCGCATCTGCTCGGGACGCAAATCGCCGTGGTGCAGGATTTCCAGCGCCGAGAGAAACTCGTCCCTGAAATATTTCTGGCGTCGGCCGATGCAGGCCAACGTTGCAGTGGATTGCAACACACTGCGGTCGCCGATTTGCGACGAATAGTTCGACTCGATGCCCCAGATCGCGGCGATCGCATGGCGATCGACACCGTAAGTTTTTTCCGCCGCATCGAACTGCGGCTTGTATTTGGCCAGGGTCTCGCGGCCTTTGGCGAGCCGGTTGTCGTTGACGAGAATGTCGAGATAATCCCAGATCGATTTGGTGAATTCCGGCTGCGAATCCATCAGATCCATGATGCGCAGATCCGGCGTGAGGCCCGCGGTAAAGCGCTGGAAGCTTGCCTGCGAGATGTTGCGCCGGGCAGCGTCAGGCCACATCGAGGCCACGCAATCATTGAAATTCGCCGCTGCTTCCCGGATCGCCGATGCGGTCATCAGCGGATGCCCGGAGGCGCCGTCCTCACCGCTCCAGGGCAGCGGTGCATTGCCTGGTGTGGGCGCGGGTTGTGTCTGGGGCAGGCTACCGGGCTCGCCAGGCGGCGCGGCTTGGCTTTTGGAAGCCGAACCCCCGAAGATGTTTTCCAGGAACTTAAGGGGTCCGCCATCGGCGGATTGCGCACGTGCTCCGCCGCACGCCAGCAGGGTGCCGGCAACGATGGCCGCGGTGGTGGTCCGCCTATTGACCAAAATGCCCATCCTTCCCGCCATGTCCGCACCCGCGATGGCTTAGGTAGCCGCTTTCAGCAGGGCGTGCGAGCGTTTCAAATAGCTTAACAAGGCGAGATTTTGTTGCCGGCAGCGGAACTGAAGCGAGTGGTCTCTGCTGGTTATCGAACACCTCGGCCGGCCCTGGTCTGCTCACATCCGGCTTTGTTCCCGGCTGCAAAAAGGCTACCACCATGCGACCTCCGCAAGCTTCCGCAAGGCATCCGTAACCGCCATGAAAATCCGCAAAGCTGTTTTCCCGGTCGCTGGCCTCGGCACCCGCGTCCTGCCCGCCACCAAGGCGATGCCAAAGGAAATGCTCACCATCGTCGACAAGCCATTGATCCAGTATGTGGTCGATGAGGCCAAGGAGGCCGGCATCGAGCATTTCATCTTTGTCACCGGCCGCAACAAGGGCGTGATCGAGGATCATTTCGACCGGATGTTTGAACTCGATGCGACCCTCGAATCCCGCGGCAAGAAAGCTGAAATGGAGATCCTGCAGCGCGACCAGCCGGAAGCCGGCGCGATGAGTTTCACCCGGCAGCAGGCGCCGCTCGGTCTCGGCCATGCGGTTTGGTGCGCACGCGATATCGTCGGCAACGAGCCGTTCGCGGTGTTGCTGCCGGATGAGCTGGTGCTGCACACGCCGGGCTGCCTCAAGCAGATGATCGAGGCTGCGGGCAAGCTCGGCGACAAATCCAATCTGATTGCGGTAGAGGAAGTGCCGGCGGATCGCACGCATCAATACGGCATCTGTGGAGTAGGCAAGCGCCAGGGCAATATTTTCGAGATCGACGGCATGGTCGAGAAGCCGCCCAAGGGAACCGCGCCCTCGAACCTGTCGATCACCGGCCGCTACATCCTGCAGCCGGAAATCTTTCAAATCCTCCAAAGGCACGAGCGCGGTGCCGGCGGTGAAATCCAGCTGACCGACGCCATGATCGGGCTCGCCAAAAGCCAGAGTTTCTATGGCGTCGAGTTCGAGGGCGAGCGGCACGATTGCGGCTCGAAGGCGGGTTTCCTGCGCGCCAACATCGCATTCGGCATGGCGCGCGAGGACTTGCGCGACGGGCTGCGCGAAGAAATGAAGAGGCATCTGTCGAATTAGGCAGGTTTCGCGTAAACCGCGCTGTTACTGCCGAGGAAAGCAAGTGAACGACTACGACCCGTTGCGCGATTATCTCAGGCAGCAATCACTCCCCGAATTCGTGCTGACGTTCGAGCAGATCGAGGCGATCATCGATGCGGCGCTGCCGCGCGCGGCGCATCGCGCCTCATGGTGGGAGACGTTGCGTAGCCCGCAGGAAAAGATGCCCCAGCGCGAGGCCTGCCTCGCCGGCGGCTACATCGCGACCCGGCTCACCGATGGCAAGCGCGTGCGGTTCAGGCGGATGAAGTGAGGGCGCGACGCTAGCTCGCGGCTTCGAGTCGCTCTTCGGTCAACAGCCGCATCGCGGCATCCGCGTCCATCGGCTCGCCAAAAGCGAACCCTTGGGCGTACTCGCACCCCAACTGGTAAAGCTCGACCGCGTCGGAATCGGTTTCCGCGCCTTCCGCCACCACGTCCATGCCGAGGTCGTGGGCTAGCGCGATGATCGACTTCAGGATCACCGGCCGGGTGCCCCGGCTGGTTGTGCGCACGAACGACTGGTCGATCTTGATGGTGTCGAACGGGAAGCGCTGCAGATAGGCCAGCGACGAATGGCCGGTGCCGAAATCGTCCAGCGAAAGCCCGGTGCCGAGCTCGCGGATCCGCATCAGCATCTGCGCCGCGTGTTCCGGATTTTCCATCACCAGCGATTCCGTCAGCTCCAGCTTCAGCGTGCCGCGCGCAACCGAGGAGCGCGACAGCACGGTGCGGATATCGTGAATAAGATCGTGCCGCAGCAATTGGCGCGATGAGACGTTGACGCTCGCAAAGATTGGCTCGCGCGAGCGCATCGCGCGCTGCCAGATCGCGAGCTGCCTTGCGGTCCGGTCCAGCACGAACATGCCGAGATCCACGATCAGCCCTATCTCCTCGGCGATGGCGATGAATTCCACCGGCGACATCCGTCCCAGTTTCGGATGATCCCAGCGCGCCAAGGCCTCAAAGCCGGCAATCGAGCGGTCTTCCAGCCGAACGATCGGCTG
>VAZS01000226.1 GCA_005884855.1 Alphaproteobacteria bacterium
CCTTTGACAGAGACAGTAGATCAAGAAACTTGCATCGGTTTGCATCGGACATATAAGCGATTTCGTCCGGCGCATAAATCGATTCCAGGGCTCCGCGCCAACCCAGTTTCTTTTGCGAGTTCAACAGTCGTCATCATCTGCCGGTTTTCCAACTCGGTCTCCAGGTCGCCTGACCGAAGAAATATCGGAGCTGGCAATTCGCTGTTTACGAATTTTGAATAACGAAGCAGGATCCGCCGACCGCTTGCAGTCTCCTGCACAGTTGTTCGGCCGCTTGCTGGCTGTTTTCAGCCACTCGGGCAAGATACCTTCTGGTCCGGCCCGATGGACCGTCGGTCATGACTACAAGCGGATCCTTGTCTTTTAGAACCACAGAATATTTTTGCCGCAGGTTTTCATAGCGCGTCAATACCTTAGCTTGGCTGAAATCACCCAGGAGCTGAACTCCCCAAGGTGCCCATGCTGAAACTTTGGGGATGGGGACGCTACTGTCCATTTTCGCTTTACTGTCGATTTGCGATTCGTTATCGGCGCGGCGGGTTAGGTTTGCAAGCGCCGGGCACGGAACACCTTTTGGAATCTCAGGGCGATCCCAAGAGGGCGATTGGTTGGAAGTCCATTGCGAGATGGTCCGTCCGGTGACGAGTCGAACATAAGCGATAGTTTCGGCAGGTAAATGTTTTTTCCCTGAAAGCCACTGCGCGACTCGGCCGGGGCCCGCATTGTAGGCCGCTGCGGCTAAGCCAAAATTGCCAAATTGACTTTTCAGTTCTCGGAGATAACTGGCCGACTGAGGCAGCGACTGAAACGGATCAAAGGGATTAAGGAGGCCGCGAGATGAGGCGGTTTTCGGCATAAACTGGGCGATTCCTTGCGCCCCCGCCGAGCTGCGAGCCATCACATTGAATCTACTCTCTTGCCAAATAACGCGTGTGAAGAACTCGACGGGTAAGTCGTTATCTGCAGCGGATCTCTCCATTGTTAGGCAAATAATTTCATTGCGGCTCGATGAACCTTGTTTCCCACTGAGAGAGGTTCGTACAGCTTCGCCGGCATCTTCCGCGTGCGCCCCGCCTGCGCGGGCGATCAAGACGATCAGAAGCCCTCCAGTCATCAGTTCGGAACCAATCTTTAAACAAGCAAATAAATTCAATGCTTACTCCTTTGCATTACGCAGTTAGGCGGACCGGTTAGCGACGTTGCTCCGAGCGGCGAGGTGGGCGGGATGTTGAAGTTGTCAACATTGCACGCGTGCGGCGCGTAAGCATCGGATCCTTTCCAAGCGGATGCTGCGTAATCGTTGATGACGTGCATGTCAAAAAACGGAGGCTGCAGCGGTGTGACGCCAAACGCGCGCCAAGTGGCGTCCGATCCCGCTACGCGGCCAAGCGCGAGTAGTCCGACCCCTGCACTTACCATTCCAAGCGCCACCACTGTACCGGAGCCGACACGATGTACATGCCGATCCGAAATCATGTGCTCGTCACGCCGGCGTTCTCCCCTCCTTTCAGCATCGCTTTGCTTAGCACGAAGCAGAGCCAGGAGGTTGGGATTTCACCTTCAATCCATTGTTACGTGGGTGGGCTGTACCTGCTGGCTGGTTTCGGGTTTCGGCGACAGCCGGGTCGCAACAGCAAGGACGGGTTATCAGTTCAATGTCGGCGAGCGCTGGTGCGGCCACATTTCCCGGAAGTCGTCCGCGAACTCCACGAGCGCAGCGCGATCGGACCGATGCCATCCCGTGGAAGAAGCAGGCGTCGCGAGCACAAGACGCGGCTCGCGAGCTTAAGATAAAATGCCCCATTTCGCCGCCCTGCAGATGCGCAGGCACCAGCCTCGGATCCGCTCCTGATAAACCTCAGCGCATCAACTTTGGTGGCAGCTCGATCTATTGTCCGGGCTTGACCACTCGAATTCAAGCATGGTCGTTCTGAGGTTCTCGGCTGCGTTCCAAACGGGAGGCTTTTCCGGCTCGTTGCGGGCCGGGCGATAACGTCAGACTGCTTCGCCGCTCATCGTTGAACCAGCGGGTCATGCGCGTGACGAGGCTAGATTGATTGAGCTGATTGCCATTGGATATGAAAGGATCAGTGTAACACTTGGCATTTGCCGCCTTCGCTATCCGAGCCACGCTTTGGGTCATAGCTGGCGCGCCCGCCGCGTAAACGACATCACTGGGTGACAGCGGTGGCAAATAGTCGGTCGGCCGTCCCTTGCGAAGGGCGCCCGACGCCGTCTGCGGTTCTGAGACAATCGGAATGATCCTGACATTCGGAAACAGCGCAAGACGGCACAGCGCGGCATCCATGTACAATGACTGGAGCGTCTGCGCCGCGACTACAAATGTAATTTCACGGTCCGGCCGCTCCATGATCGCCGCGACTGCAATCGACCACATCGGCGCGAAACCGGTGCCACTCGCGACCAGAACAATGTTGCCCGAATGATTCGGCCTCAGAAACGCCGTGCCAAACGGCCCAGTCAGCTTCAGCCGGTGCCCAACCTGGATTTTCTGGCCAAGAGCGGAAGACACCAACCCATGCGGAAGCCTGCGAATGTGAAAATGCAGCAGTCCAGTTTCCGGGCCTCCCTCCAGCGGATAAGTCGGGCTATAGCATCGGGCTGGGAACCCGCGAAACTGCAACTTGCAATACTGACCAGGAAGATACTGAAGCGGATCGGGCAGCCTCACGGCTACTCCGACGACATCGGGCGCGAGGCGGACAACGTCTGTGACGCTTGCTGCAAAGGTTATAGGGTCGGGTACCGGCTCGGTCATGATTTCAATATCGGACAGAATGCGCGCCTGACAGGCGTGGATCATGTCGTCGCCCCGCTCATGGCCCCCAAACACGCTGCCTGAAACCAGGCGAACACGGCAAGCGCCGCACACGCCGGAGCGGCAGTCATGGGGCAGGTCGACCCCATTCATCAGCGCAGAGTCCAGCAATAGATCGCCGCAGTTCGACAGGAAGGACTCGTCGTTGAGAGTTATTTTGCAAGGTTTGCTCATTCACTCCACCTCAAGGCGAATTGGTTGGACGTGCCTCGTGTGCCTGATCTGACTGTGATCGAACGCCGCGACGCGCATAAAAACGCCGGTCTTGATCGGCACGTCGTATTCGCTTTTCGTTTCCAAGCGGCGCGCGACTTCCAGCGCCCAATGCCCGGATGCCCATCGGGCTGCGCATCGCACATCGGCGCGATCGCCTGAGAAATCTCCTGCGATAATGATTCCCGGAAGAACTGTCCCCACCGGGATTGCAGCGTCCAGCTCCGCGGAATAGGGCACCGATTCCGATTCAGTCATAAACCAGCGCGCGTCTTCGGCCTCGCCATGATCAGGATCAAGATCAATCTCCCCCATCGCTGCGGCCACTGCTGCGAGATCCCGCGGCAAGCGGCGTGGCGCAACGATGGATTTAGCCTGGTCCGCGACGACGAAATTGTCCGAATAGTTGACACCACCCGGATCAGGCGCGAACCCGCCCCTGTAGGGAACCACGTTGCGCGCCTGCATCGGCGTTGGCTCCAACGGCGGACCGAAATGAGCGTCATCCATCCAGCCGGTCGGACCGCCACTTGTCGCCTTCCATTGCCAGACGTCCACATAACCGGCTCTGGTGAAATGGAGACCGCGGCCGCTCATGCTGGCCGGCGCGTCGGCCACGGGCTGCGGGCCTGCATGGAAAGTCCGGTCCCCCGCAAGCGTCGCCTCCGAAGTGGTCAGGAGCACCGAAAACTTGTCCTCGTTGAACTCGTGCTCGTCGCCGGTTTCATAGCCGTTGTGAAGGAGGTGCCAGCCGTCAACTTCCTTTACGAGCGGCAGTTGTTTTAATGAGCGCGTGGGATCCTCCCATGTGAACAGGAAATACGCCCATGTGCCGTCGTGGACTGCGCGCACTGCAATTCTCGACTCACCCTTGCCGTCGAAGTTTCCGCCCTGACTGGTCATGAACGAGAACGGGCTGATGTTTCGCCAAGCTCGATCGGATGTGTCGCCATCCAGGACTGGTGCATCGGCTCGGTTGATGCGGTGAATTTGCAATCGCTCGACACTCAGCCGATCAGCCGCAACCATCACTGATGCGCCCGCCATCGCCACGACTGCCGCAACCACAAAAGGATTGGATTGAAGCGTCGCATTACGCGAGTTCGACTGGGTGCGTTTGATCGCGCCGTGTGCTGGTGAATGTCGGTCATGGCTTCGATCCGGTCCGACATCTCTGGGTGATAGCATTGGCTGGATCGGCGCCTCTGGAGGGAAATCGGCAGCACGTTGCGATTGCTCCAGCCCGGATTGAGCCGCAAGCAAACCGAGCAGATAGGCGATATCGAGCCGCGGTGGCGGGGGCGGGAGGCGCGTCGGACGAACAATCCTAAGCAGTTGCGCTATTCCCCCGATCCGCAACTGCGTCAGAAGATGAAGGCCGGGGAAGCCGATGATCACCCACATGCCATACCAATGAAGCAGTGCTATGTCATGACCGGCGTAAAAGCCGAAATACAGCAACCCGCCGCTCGCAATCAATCCAAGCATGGTGAGGAAGAAAATCCAATACAGGATGACGTTGAGGGCGCCCAACCTTGGGTGTCCTTGTTTGAAAAGTCCTCGCAGGCGAATTTTGTCGAGCCGAATGCGGCTCGTGAGACCGGAACGCACCAGATACGCCACGTAAGCGAGCGTCAGGGCAATAAGCACCACGGCGGCTTGCATGTGCGCCATCCAGACGCTCTCCCGCGGCAGGACAACGTCGAACAGATTGATCCAGCTGCGTCCGGGCGCTTCCGTCGCGATGCGTAGGCCACTGAGGAACGCAACGCCGAACGCCGCGACAAAAAGCCAGTGCAGGATGACAGTCCCATAATCGGTTTTGCGACGTCTCACGCGCGCCCCCATCCGCTTTCATGAAAACGGCAGGGAGCACGCTGGGCTCGGCTTCCGAACGGCTGCGAATGTCCCCAGCGGCAAAGGATTGCACGGCACTCGATTGCGGCTCTTGGCAGGCAACACCAAGAACCCTTGCTGATCTCGCCCAATTGAAATTCCCCCCTAAGAGCCCGGCTCGCCGGCCGAACAAGAGTTCCTCTGTTGACGAACAAACGCCGCACTGGCATTGGTCAGCCAAGCCTCGGCTCGAGCCGAACTGATCAACCGCTTCCAAACCGTATCAGCTCAGGGAGCTGGAAACCGAGCGCACGCAGTGTCACGATTGCCTGGGCTTGGTCGTGCAAGGCGACCGGAATTTGTCCCGCGTTCACTTCCGGCAACAGACGCTTCTGCACCGCCGTGAGGTCGTTCGTATAGCGCGCCATGCGGCCATGTCCCTGGCTCCCGCTCTTCGACGGCGTTTTGCCACAAAACCGCCGACTAGCACCGGGTCGCGTCATCAAATGTTGCACTGACGTCGGAGAATTTTGGAACGACAGGAGGTTGCCGGAAGTACCGGTGTTGAAACAGCAGGATTTGCTCGTGCAGCAGACGCTTGGTCCAGTTGGATTACCGGCCCTTGGTCCACTTGTTGGATTAGATTCTCGTGCTGGTGATCTTCGTTGTCTTCATTTCGGGCCATTTCTTGTCCCTTGCTCTTCAACAGTGTCGCCGTTCGCTCGAGGCAACGCGTCAGGGAAAGTGATTTACCTTCATGGCGTCATTCGGCCAAGAACTGGGCCAATGCGTTCGGAAGCAAGGTCATAGGCGTACGATTGTATGACACTTCGTCCAATGGGCTGATCGCAGCAAAATCGTTTCAACCGTCCAGCAACGCACTTTTGATGGCAATACCAGGCAGGACACAAATCGGCCAATGAGCCCGACGTAGCGGCCAGCTCAACTATAAGGACCTGCAGGCTTTCCTTTCGTTTGGAAAGCACCGCGTATTCGCAAGAATCGTTAGCAGCCGCATTGTCGCCGAAAAATGGTCGGCATCGCCGTTCAATGAAATTCAATGAGCAGTACGCCATCTCAGGAGATAGTTGCATGAGTGTCGCTCCGTCCGGCGCGCAAGCAACTTTTTCGTCCCGCGCGATTTCAAACCTCCTGCCGATGCTGGGATGCGACGATCCGGTAGCACTTGGGCTGCGCGAGAGCGCGCGGCGTATGGTTGGTATCGCGGTATTTAGCGGCGTGATCAACATGCTGATGCTGTCGGGCTCTCTTTATATGTTGCAAGTTTACGATCGCGTCATTCCGAGCCGCAACATAGCAACCTTGCTCGGCCTTTCGCTTATGGTGCTGTTCGCATACCTGGTGCAGGGCTATTTCGACGCGCTGCGCGCGCGGATGCTGTGCCGGGTAGCAACCGCTTTCGACGCGAGCTTGCAGGGAGCCATCCATACAGCACTGGCCGACCTACCCCTTCGTGGGGTGAAGCCGTTGTTGATGCAGCAGCCTCTGCGCGATCTGGATCAGGTGCGAGGATTCATGTCGAGCATGGGACCGACCGCATTTCTCGATATGCCCTGGATCCCCATCTTTATCGCTGCCTTATTTTTGTTTCACCCAATGATCGGCGTCACGGCGTTGTTTGGGACGGTTACCATCATCGCGATGACACTGCTGACCGAGCGGCTATCACGCGGCGCCGCCAAAGCCGCGATGGAAAGTAGTGCTCAGCGTCAGGTGCTAGCGGATGCGACGCAACACAATGCCGAAGTCATTCGGGCCCTTGGAATGACGGATCGATTTACCGTGCGGTGGTCGCGCGTCAACGAGCAGTATTTGCGGGAAAATATCCGCGCCACCGACGTGTACGCCAATCTCGGATCCGGCGCGAAGGTGCTCCGCTATATTCTGCAATCGGGGATGTTGGGCCTCGGTGCGTATCTCGTGGTGGCCGACAGGGCGTCGGGCGGAATCATGATCGCTTCATCGATCATGATGGGGCGCGCTCTGGCGCCAGTTGAGATAGCACTAGGTAGTTGGAAGCAGCTAGTCGCGGCGCGCCAGGGGATCACGCGTTTGCGCGAGATCTGCAAGGCAACTGTGATGGCTCCGGCGCCGCCGGTCTCGTTACCGCGTCCAAGCCGCGAGCTGTCTGTTCAGGAACTCACGATCGCTCCACCCGGCAGCGAAAAGCCGATCGTGTCCAACATTTCCTTTTCGCTCCGGGCTGGGATGGGTCTGGCATTGCTTGGCGCTAGCGCATCGGGGAAGACTTCGCTCTCAAAAGCGCTGGTTGGAATTTGGCCGCCACAAAGCGGGCTTGTGCGGCTCGATGGAGCCGCACTCGATCAATGGCGCAACGAGGATCTGGGCCGGTTTATCGGCTACCTGCCTCAGGACGTAGCGCTGTTTGATGGCACGGTCGCCGAAAACATCTGTCGTTTCGATCAAGCAGCAAGCTCCGACTCGATCCTGAAAGCCGCACGGATCGCTGGTGTCCACGACGTTATCTTGCGCCTTCCGCAGGGTTATTCGACGCGGATTGGTCTGGGCGGCATATCGCTCTCAGCGGGCCAACGGCAGAGAATCGGGTTGGCGCGTGCGGTGTTTGGGGACCCGTTTCTGGTGGTGCTCGATGAGCCGAATGCCAATCTGGATGCTGACGGCGAGAATGCATTGACACGTGCCATTCATATCCTGCGCCGCAACAATGCAGTCGTCATCGTCGTGTCGCATCGGCCTAGCGCGCTTTCCGCCTTGGACATGGCGATGGTTCTCTACGAGGGCAAGGCGATCGCGTTCGGGCGTTCCCAAGACATATTTGCCCGCGTCAACAATGCAGCGGCCGAGGGCGCGGCGCGAACGCAACGCGCATCGCCGCCAAACGTTGGCGCGACCCGCCGAGCCCCGATTGCAGAGAGCGTTAGCGGATGAGATCGCAACAACGAACAAGAACTTCCAACAGCGTCAGCCGCGGCTCGATCGACGACTCCAGCAGCGATGGACCCGGACCACAAGGCGCGGCCTTGATTCTCGAACTGCGACGTCTTCGGCATGAGCTGGATCGAGAAAACGTCGAAGAGTTGCGTCGACAAAATAGGCGGTATTCCGAAGCCGATGACGCTCGTCTGAGCGCGCCCGCACGTTCGGGCCAGCCCCACCGACAACAAAAAGGCAAATTCAGTCGCGCCATAGACATCTGTCTGGATCAATTCAGGTTGCGTGGCATTGCCGCGGTTGCAGGCGAAAACAGAACCGTCCGTGAGCGCGCCGCTGCGGCGGCAAAGTCGCAGCGCCCGAGTGGCTCGCACGCGAGCTCAGTATTGAATAAGGCGGCGAATCGCGAGCGAAACCTGCCAGATTCACGGGGCGGGGATCAGCTATTGCACATTGAGACGCCCGGGCTGCTCCTTCCGGGCTCTGCCCCAAGCTCGGAGATGCGAACGTCCCTTCGCCAAGCCATCAGGTCGTGCCAAGTTGGCTTGAGCGCGAGCGCGGAATTTCTCCTCGGTCGCGACGCACTGGCGGACAATGACGAATTGTTGGAGGATGGCCTAAAGTTAATTGTCGTGCGCGCCTTCCGCCGCCAGATGCGGACCGGGCTTAGAGTATTGCTGGGCGTGAGCATTTTAGCCGGCGGGTGGATCATCCTGATGCCGCTAGCGGCTGCAGTCGTGGTACCCGGCAATCTCGTTGTTCAGTCTAACTTAAAAACCATCCAGCACCCGACTGGCGGAGTCGTAGCGCAGGTCGCGGTTCATAACGGTACGCGCGTGCAAGCGGGCGATCTGCTGGTGCGGCTCGATGCGACACAAGCGCAGGCCAATGTTCAAATGATACGCAAACAGCTCGACGAGGTGCGCGCGCGGATCGCGCGGCTGCTCGCCGAGCGCGATGGACTGCCTCGGCCCGCGACGCCTGCCGAGTTGTCGGCCCGGTTGGACGAGAGTGATGTCACTTCGCTCCTGGCCTCCGAAGCTTCCTTGTTTAAGGCTCGATCCGACGGGCAAGAAAGTCAGAAAAATCTTTTGCAGAGCCGCACAACACAACTTGCGCAGGAAATTGCAGGTTTAGAGGCTCAAGTTGAATCCAAGGCGAAGCAGCTGGAGCTGATCGCCGGCGAGCTTTCTGGAGTTCAGCAACTTTATGAGAAGCGACTTGTCCCGTTAACGCGGCTGACGAGTTTACAGCGTGAGAGTGCGCGGATCGAAGGTGAACGCGGGCAGTTGATCTCTGCGATTGCCGAGACACAGGCAAAGATCGGGGAGGCGCAACTCCAGCTACTTCGAGTGGACCAAGAGTTCCGGACCGACGTGGTGAAGCAACTTGGAGAGAATCAGGGCAAGGAAGCCGAACTGGTGGAGCGTGGAGTGGCTGCTCGAGATCTTCTCGACCGCGTTGAAATCCGGGCACCGACTTCGGGGGTTGTTCATCAGCTTTCCGCACACACAATTGGCGGGGTCGTTCGTGCCGGCGATGCCATTATGGAGCTTGTGCCGGATTCAGATGATCTTCTGATCGAGGCGCGACTGCAACCAAACGAAATCGATCAGGTAAGGATAGGACAGCGGGCGCTCGTGCGTTTCTCAGCTTTCAATCAGGCAGTCACACCACAGCTGGCCGGGATCGTGTCTTTTGTATCGGCCGACACCACTCACGATCAGCAGACAAATGCGCCGTATTTCACGCTCAGGGTGAGCTTACCGGAAGACGAGCATCGACGGCTTGCCGGATCGCAGTTCGTGTCGGGCATGCCGGCGGAAGTCTTCTTGCAGACGGGTAGCCGCACCATGATGAACTATTTGCTAAAACCGATTATGGATCAAGTGCAGCGCGCGTTTATAGAGCGATGAATTGAGGTATGTTGCAGTCCCACCGATTTCGATCCGAAACTGAACTCGAACGCCGGTCTCTCGACCAATTCAGGTACTGCAAATTCAACCGTTCAACGCCGCTTCCCCGAACGTAGCGACCAGCAGACGTTCAAGCTTGCCGGACATGCTGGACACCGCAGCATCTGGCACCGCGTTTTGCTCGAAGTGTTGGTTCTGGTGCCGGTGGGCGAACGCGTTGTCCCTCCCGAACAGCGCGGCCTCTGCTACAGCGTTTCCACATCCGCCCGCGTGGCCTGGCGCGCCATGATGGGCGTTATTTTCGATCTGGTCGCCATTTGCCCAAGATGGTTGCTGTCCTGGATCCAGTGCGTGACGAAGGACGCGCACACGCAACCGAATGATGTCGGCCTGCCTCGTGCGAAGCCTCACCAGCAGAAACGAAGCCGAACTGTTTGGCGGGGACAATGACCGTATCGGGGCAATCGGGAGACGTTGCTGCGATTTTGTTGTGACGGGAGTCGTGCTCAAGACGAACAAGGCGACGAATCCCACACCGAATTTTGCTAACAACAGCGGCTAGCCATTGGCAACATCGGATCTTTGGCCTCGAGCGGCACTTCAGTAGCAGAAATCATGAAACTGCCACAACGGGAAGTGATATTCGTTGTCGTGGCCCAAAGCTTCAGCGGTTGTATATGCATGCTGCGCTGTGCCGCCTGGCCCTGTTTCTTAATGGAGCGCGTGATCGCTTGACTGTTCAGGGCCTTCTTTTGCGGCAGAGTCTCACTCCAGCCCGCGCCACTTCGTGCGCCGAACGCAAATTGGAGAATTTGTTGGTGGGTGTTCGAGTAGGTAGCTTTCCAGCATGCGGCCCGTTCGCCAATCGATATTACTTATTTCGAGGCGTTTCTTGCTTGTGCCGCACTGAAACCAAAGGGAGACCCGCCTCTGACCACCGCATGGAGTTTGCGGTGAGCCAACCGAATAAGTTCGTCGCTGTCGATCGACCACAACACACAGTACAAAACATTTGTAGTGAGTCGAGCTATGGGTGAAATTCGAGAATTTAGATCACTTGCGAGCGGCGTCCCGTGGTTGTCGGTGCCCGGGCGCCTTGCCGCAGTTGTTGTTGGCGCTATCTCAGACCGCCCCTCCCCAAGGTCCACCGACGAGGCAGAAGAGACGCGCGGTCGAATAAAGTGGATCGATCGCGAACTCATCCCCAGTATTCACCAGCACCACGGAACCCTAATCATATGCACGGCAGATAGATTTATTGCGATTTTCGAGAACCCCGTTGAAGCCGCACAATGCGGCGTTATCATCCGGCAATCCATCGTCGAGCGCAACCAATTGCTCCCGAGACGCCGCTGGATCCAGTATCGGATTGGCGTCGATCTTGGGCATGTGATCACGGATACAAACAAGATTTATGGCGAGGGCGTCTACGCTGCCTCCGGTCTGGCCGCTATTGCGGGGCCTGACCAACTTTGTATCTCGGGCGGTCTCTACGAGCAGATAAAGCACAAGCTCTTTTATACCTATGAGTCGCTCGGCGATCGAAAGGTCAAAAACATTGCGAAGCCCGTAACGGTCTATCGGATGCTTGCAGATCCCGATTCCTTTAATAAAAACAGGACAAGATATGAGATCATCCTGCTCTCTCTAGTGAGTCTCATCTTGACGGTTATCGCAGGTGGCGGGATGTGCTACCTGTTTGGGCAAGGACAGTACTAGCGCCCCGAAACGCCGCATCGTCGGACCGCGTCCCGACGGTAAACTGAGTTTCAGACGCATGAGATAGCCGGGCAAGTAGATCAATGTTTTTCGTTATTTTAGCCAGATCAAAATGGTCAACGCGCTGGAGAGTTCACGTTAAAATTGCCTGATTTACCGGCAGCGCCGAGGCAAACAGCAAAGGTGTGTTTTAGACAAGCACGGTTTGCGCAGCAGACTCCATTCTCGTCTGCTTTTTATGCGCAACTTGCAAACTCACGCCGCTACGAATCCAGTCGCGCACGTCGACCAGCGGGACGATCGCCGAGATCTCGCCAAGTGTCTGGCCAGCTGTGTTTGCTCTAGGGCGTCGGGACTGATGGATGGCTTGAGGCCGTAGGACACAAGAGTTTCGAGGCCGCCCCATAGCCGCCATTCATCCAGGACTGCTGGCTCGCTCATGACGAAGGTGTCGTGATTGCCTCTTAGAAATACCGCTTCCTTGGTCTGCTCGCACCCTAGCAGAAGATCCAGTACGTCTCTCGAGGCCGGTCCGCGGTCGATATAGTCGCCAACGAAAACCACGATCGAGCGGCGAGATGGATATAGCTTGCAGTCCACCTCGATCTGCAGAAGCAAGGGTTTCAGCAGATCTGCGCGGCCATGAATATCTCCGATCGCGTAAATCCGCATCGCAGCAAGGAGAATGATGCCCTCGCTACCAGACGAAAAATACGAGCAAATCCCAAAGCATAGTCCTTCACGGGGCGAGTGCTCGTCATAGATTTTCCAGGCTCAGGACCAGCTGCCCAGCCCCAAGTTAAGTAACGCCATCCCTTAATAGCATTATCTTTGGCTCTACATCATTTAATCGAGCTATTTAAACGTATTAAATAGAGGAGTTTGGCCGCAGCCCATTTGGCCCCAGACGTTCAGCTGCTCTCATGCCGTCCTGTTCACGCGCAGACGTGTCCTGGGCGGGATTTATGAGGAGATTAATTCGTCTTCCGCCGCTAGCTCGGGCAAGGCGCGCAGGGGCCGCGCTCCGCAAATCGCCGTCGTTCAGTAACCACGGATAGCGAGCGCCGAAGCCGAGTACTGACCCGCTCACTTCCATGCCAGCACGAAGGGGCCGCCATCGCGACCCCAGCTTCTCAATCAGCTGACGGACTGCACGCGTCGCTGGCCGATGCGGAGAGCCTCCGTTGGTTTGGCTCGGTCGAAGCCAAGCTACTTCGCTCGCGATCGAGTCCGAAGCTGTGACTTTGCAAAGAAGCTAGTCGTTGGTTAAGGATCTCGATTCGCTCAGACAGCAGCTTCTGTTCCTCCTGCGGGCTAACGTCGCGAGATCTGTGCGGCTGCACCAGCCCGCATCTTGGACAGGTCGGGGGCGTTGTTGCAAATAAAGGAGAACGGGACTTAGTGTTTTGAGAGGGGGAGCTGCAGTAGACGCAGGTCTTGTGAACGAAAGCAATCCTGCCGTTGCCCATGTCAATCACCTCGACGAAAACATTGGAGCCCCCAAACATACCGCGACGCGGCACAGACGTTCCCTAACTTAGGTTAGCTAAATGAAAATCATTATTTCAGCGGATGTAGCAGCTCATGAGCACGGCGTTCTACTTCGGCTGGAGCCCTGAATGAGCGACGGGACGCGCCGAGCCGCGGTGCGCTTACTAGCTGCCTGTGAAGACAGATCGAGATTTCGGAAGTCTTTCCTGCGCTGACTCTAGCGGCTGCCCAGACCACCCCTCTAGGGAAAGCAATTCAGCGGAGAAGCGGAAAAAGAATGCCCCGCCCGTAGCGGGGGCAACGGGCGGGGCAGGGGCCGTTCTAGAGGAACGCTAACCCGGAGGTTAGTCCCGCACGCTAGCGGACGGCTCTAGTCGAGTTTGTGCGCCAGCCGACTCTTGCACGAACTTTTTACCACTGCTGGATTGCTCTGCGGCGGCATCCGTTGCGGCGGCATGCGTCGCCGCTCGAGCGCTTCGGCCGCGGGTGCCTGCTGGCTCCATTCAAGCCTTTAGCGGCAAATTGATCCATTGGTCGCTTTGCGACCGCGGTGATTCCGTTTGGGCTATCACGATGGCCGTGTCCCGCTGCTGTTTCGCGAAAGATCAGGTACGGACTAACCCATGTTAGTTGTTTCGCCGATTCTGATTTTTTTGCATTTGCGCCCAGGCGGGACAGTTTCCAGGCTGAAATTCAGCCGAAGCCGCCGTTTCGGTCGGCCGGTTGCAGGAGTGGTGTGCGTTAGCTGACAAATACAGTCGTTTTTCTCATCGCGCGGTAAACATTTTTGGGACCCATTCGAGGTCGTTTTCGGAACCATTAACTGCTCCTCACGTTTGGAACCTTTTTTGGTGCGGTTCCATAAACTGGCTGGAGTTGGTGCGGGCTTTACATGAGCAAGTACTTCGGCAGGTCCGACCCTCGGCTGGCACTGGCGCGACAGTGGGCCAGAGAAGGCCGCAATGCGGGGGGTCCGGGAGTCGGCGTGGTGGTTGTTTGGCCCCACCACGTCGGAGTGATCACTGGACAGACGCCTGAGGGCCATTGGATTGTCCACAGTGGCAACGACGGCGGCGCTGTCCGCACCCGGGCACGCTCGGTAGCAGGGGCAATAGCATTTCGACGCGTTTAAAGTTTCAGATGCACTGACCTGCAAAGCCGCCGGCGATCTCAGTTTGCCGGCGGTGTCTTTTGGTCAATCAAACGAATTATGGACCGCGCTCCGAATTCCATTCGCCGCAACGACGTCCCTGGTCTCCTGCGGTGTTCACCTGTAACTGACGCTCTTCGGTGCGGCTGGACTGGACGTTGTCGCACTGGCACAATGGTCGTCAGGTTAGACCTGCGTGCCTATGATTAATTCACCCCGCTTAGTTTGAGTCGCAACGCAACTGCGCAGCGCGTTTCCGGAAACGTAGCAATATGGCAAATATTCTCGTCGCAGGCGGAGCGGGATATATCGGCTCGCACACATGCCTTGATCTATTTAACAAGGGCTTTGTCCCAATCGTATATGACAACCTCTCAAATGGTCACGCCGAGTTTGTCCAATGGGGTCCGCTCGAGGTAGGCGACATCCGTGATCGCGACAAGCTCGACGAGGTTTTCAGGAAACACAATCCGGTCGCCGTCGTGCATTTCGCGGCGGCTATTGAGGTCGGGGAGTCCGTTCGGGATCCAGCCGGATACTACGACAACAATGTCTCCGGCACTATCACACTACTACGAGCGGCTCAGGCAGCAGGCATCGACAAGGTTGTTTTTTCCTCGACATGCGCCACGTACGGCATGCCGACATCGATACCAATGAAGGAATCTCACGCCCAGATTCCAATCAACCCTTACGGCCGAAGCAAACTGATTATCGAGCAGATCCTCTGGGATCTCGACGTGTATCAGGGCTTTCGATGCATGATCTTGCGCTATTTCAACGCTGCAGGAGCCGATCCCCTAGGAAGAATTGGGGAATGGCATTCGCCCGAAACTCACGCCATACCTATCGCGATTGAAGCGGCTTTGGGGCGGCGGCCGTATTTTGAAGTGCTGGGGACGGACTACGATACGCGGGATGGGACCTGCGTCCGCGACTTTGTCCACGTCCTCGATCTTGCCGATGCTCACACCCGTGCGATCGAGCATCTGCTGGCCGATGGTGCAAGCCAAGCCGTGAACCTCGGTACCGGTCATGGAACTACCGTAAAGGAATTGCTTCAGGCCGTTCAGCATGTCATCGGCAAAGGTTTAAACGTCAAGTACGGTCCACGTCGCAAAGGCGACTCGCCCGTGCTGGTAGCTGACAATGCTTTGGCGAACGAGACCATCGGCTGGTCTCCACGGCACGACCTCAAATCGATGATTGATACGGCCTGGAATTGGCACTCCAACTACCTGCCGGCGTAGTTACTCCGGCACCATAAGTGGTCTCTCAGAAAGACGATTTGCCACGCCCACGCGGGAGGGTGCCTAATTCCCAAGGCAACAGCCACCTGTCGGAGCCGGACCCTCGCCGAGACAAAAATATGAACGGAGCTGCTAGCCGCCAACGAGCCGCGGGACGAACAGCGTCTCTTCGGAGGACGGGTCAAACTTACGGGTCACCCTCGATTGTCCGGAACTGCTGCGGACGGCCGCCGTGAATCCCGCGCCTGTCAGCTCTTTGAATCGTTGCTCGGCCTTCAAGACATCTTTCGAATTTTTGGCGTCGAAAACGTGCCGCGTATCGCCGTTGTGATCCATTACAATTTGGACTGCCATCGCTACACTCCTGGTTGCCCGGCATAGATTATTGAACCCAGATATTCAAATGTTATGGTCTGAAAAAGTTCCGCGCCGGCAAGCCGGGAAGATGGTCAGGCTAATTTCCAATCGGACACGATGAGAAGGAGTCTACGCGCCCCTGGATCGAACGAATGCCCTGGATGTACGCGGACGGCTTCCGCGATCAATCGTCCTCCAGATCGAACGCGAACCGCTGGCTATCGACTACTTTGGCATCCTGCGTTATCGGCACATAGATGCAGGAGCGTCCTTCGGCATCGGTTAACTTGATGGCTTGAGGCATAGCATCGGGGTATTCGCCGCCGTGCTCCATGGTTTCAAAGCGCAGGCCCGCGCCGTTTAGGTGCGGATCTTGGGGACGGCTTTCCGGCATCAATTCTGCAAACTTGTGCGTGAGCTTCATCAGAAAATCCTCGTGAAACAACTAGTGGGCAATATCCGTGGTGCTGATTTCACCCCAATGTTCCCCATCAACAAAGATGCTCACCGCGAGTTCCCGAAACGTGTCTTTTTTCAGGCCCCGAAGTTCGCATGTGGCAGGGGTTTCACGTCTTGGCCTCGCCGACGGTATCCGCCACGTGGGCTCCACGTGCTCCGAGCGGCTTGCCGCCGCCCTCGGTACTATCGACCGCTGTCTGATGCTCGATTTCTGAATTGAGTTCAGCCCCCAGCAACACAACTATGGTGGACATCCACATCCAGATCATCAGGCCAATTGCGGCCCCCAGCGACCCGTAAGTTGCGTCATAATTGGCGTAGTTCGCCAGATAAAACGATAGCAGCCCCGATCCGGCCAGCCAGGTTAACGTGGCGAAGACGCTGCCTACACTAAGCCAGCGCCACTGCGGTGATCGACGGCTCGGCCCGAAGCGATAGAGCACGGCAAGACCAAATAGCATCATTACGACCAGGAGCGGCCATCGTCCAATGCGGAAAAGAGCGTCGGTGATTGAGCCGAGCCCGATCACGGAGAGTATGATCGGAAGGGCGACAACGGCGCCGATGGCAACAAGAACGGCTATCAGGCCGCCAAAGGTAAAAGCCAGCGATACGGCGTTCAGTTTGAAAAAACCTCGCTTTTCCGTTTCATCGTAGACGACATTAAGAGCATCGATTATGGCCTTCATGCCGCCGTTGGCGCTCCAAACCGCAAGAAGGAAACTCCCCACGAACGCCGTTCCAAGCTTGAGGTCACCTTTTGCGAGAACCCGGCCAACTTGGTCTTTGACTATGTCAAACGCGCCCGCCGGCAAAACCTCAGAGAGAAGAGAGAGATGGTCATTAATGGTGCTCGGCTTCGCAAACAGGGCGTAGGAGGAAACCAGCGCCGTGATCGCAGGAAAAAGCGCCAGCAAACCGTAGAACACGACACCCGCCGCCACCGCCAGAAGCCGGTCCTGGTTGAACTGCTCATAGGTTCTTACGAGAATATCTTTCCAGCCCTGCCAGGGAATTTCCCAAGGAGCTACGGCTTGCCGCCCTCGTTCGTGGGCGGCCGAATCATTGCTTGGTGAAGTTTCGCGGTTCGCTGCTGATCGGTCAGTTTTTCGGTCGTTCAAATACCGTACGTTAGGCATGAGACAGCTTTGGCTATATCCATCCGTTTTTCGTCCAATTCGATAACGCCTCCATCGTTCCCCATTGGGATTACATCGGGGCGCAAGTTCCGCCGACTGCGAGGACGGCGCTCGAAGACGAGGAGAAGTTGCGAGACGCGCGGGTTTTGCCCGCTGCTGCCAAAGCCGGGGCTTTAGCTCCAGGCCCGGAACGAACGTGCCGATCTACTATGAGATCGGCACGTCGAGAGGTGATCCTGGGCTAAACCTCGGTAAGATGACGGTCGAGCCGTGCCGGCGCGGCCAGTCCGGGTTTTTCCTCAATTGGGTTCGCTGACCGCGCTAACCGATCGCCGACTTTCTTGCGAAATACCATTCCATCAGTTTGAGCGTCATCTTCGAATGCCACCTCGGTCCCAGGGCGAAGACAAACCGCCACGTGAGGATTGTCGGGGCTGGCAAAACCTCGTGTGGTCGTATTTGGGAATGTGGTCGAAATTAACGTCTCCGCGAGCTCAGCGGGACGACTTGCGACCGCGTGTAAGCTGTAATCGCACATGGATGCGCTCCTTAAATCGCCACCCAGCGATTCCAGAACCTTCTTGGAAGTATTTAGTTGCAGCATCGTCCAAAAAAGATGATGTGAGGTTGCACAGCGTCTACTAGCGCCTAGGGATGAAGTCATCCGCGTGTCAGATCGGAGAGCCAGTCCAAAAGACCCAACAAGGACATTATTACTCGGCGCGCAATACACGAGCTGGATGCCATTTTCATCTTTTCGCCAAAGTACACATCTGAGTGACGGCTCTTAAAATCAGGCCGGACACGCCCTGCGGGCCATCCTCGTTCTGCGGTGCAATAGCGATTTTCGTGCCGCAATGCTGGATACCGCCGATCACCGGCTTGAGTGCCGAGCCGGAGCGTCGCGCTAACGACCAGCCAGCCGGCGCCACTTCAGTCGTCTCAAGGGGTATCGAGCTGCTGCTCCAGCCCGTGCAACACTTTATAGCAGGGCAGCACCTGGACGACGCTCGAATTCGGCTCACGGCCTTCGCGAATTGCGGCAAAGAACTCGCGGTCCTGCAGCTCGATCCCATTCATTGAGACGTCCACCTTGGAGACGTCGATCTTCTCGTCCTTGCCGTTGAAGAGGTCGTCATACCGCGCCAGATAGGTGCCGGTGTCGCCGATATAGCGGAAGAAAGTGCCGAGTGGGCCGTCATTATTGAACGAGAGGCTAAGCGTGCAGATCGCACCGTCAGCCGCCTTGAGCTGGATCGACATATCCATCGCAATCCCAAGCGTCGGGTGGATCGGCCCCTGAATTGCATTCGCCTTTACGATCGGCGAGCGGGTCTGGTAGGCGAATAAATCCACCGTGTGGGCGGCGTGGTGCCACAGCAAATGGTCGGTCCAGCTGCGCGGTTGGCCGAGCGCGTTCATGTTCGAACGCCGGAAGAAGAATGTCTGGACGTCCATCTGCTGGATGTTGAATTCCCCGGCGATGATTTTCCGATGCACCCACTGATGGCTGGGGTTGAAACGGCGGGTATGTCCGCACATCGCGATCAAGCCCGTCTGTTTCTGGAGCTCGGCAACTGCCTGCGCATCCCGCCAGGAATCGGCGAGCGGAATCTCGACCTGGACATGCTTGCCGGCTTCCAGGCACGCCATCGATTGTGCCGCGTGCATCTGGGTCGGCGTGCAAAGAATCACCGCATCGAGTTCGCTGAGGGCGAGGCTGTCGGCGAGTTCGGTGGTGACGTGCGGGATGCCGTACTTCGCGGCAATTTCCTTTGTTGGCTCGATCCTGTGGCCCACTAGCGAGACGACCTCGACGTCAGCAATGTCCTTGATGCCGTCCAGGTGTTTGATACCGAACGCGCCCGCCCCGGCGAGTGCCACTTTGATGGTCTTCGCCACGTCAATTGTTCTCCAGGATCAGATGCCCCACGGCGGTGTTGCTGGCAGGCACATGGTAGAAGCGATGCCGCAGACTGGTCTGCTTGCCGCCGTTCACATCGTTCATGGCGCCACGAGCTATCAACCACATCACCAGTTCGATGCCCTCGCTACCAGCCTCGCGGACGTAGTCAATATGCGGCATGCGGGAAAGACCTTCGGGGTCGGAAATCAGGCGATCAAGAAAGGCGTTGTCGAATTCCTTATTGATCAATCCGGCGCGCGGACCTTGCAGTTGATGGCTCATTCCGCCGGTACCCCAGATTTGAACGTTGAGCGGTTCGTCGTACGTCTCGATAGCCTTGCGGATGGCCTTTCCGAGCATGTAGCAACGCCGCCCCGATGGCGCCGGGTACTGTACGACGTTCACCGCAAACGGGATCACTGGACAAGGCCACGCCTGTGGCTGGCCGCACATCAGACTCAGTGGCACAGTCAGGCCATGGTCGACGTCCATCTTGTTGACGATGGTGAGATCGAAGTCGTCCTGGATCACCGATTGCGCGATGTGCGCCGCGAGCTTCGGATGGCCGATCACCTTGGGGACCGGGCGCGGACCCCAGCCCTCGTCGGCCGGCGTGAATTCGGGCGCAGTACCGATCGCGAAAGTCGGGATCACATCGAGGCTGAATGCGTTGGCGTGGTCGTTGTAGACCAGGAAAATCACGTCCGGCTTCTGATCCTTCAGCCACTGCTTGGAGAAGTCGTATCCCTTGAAGACCGCTTGCCAATACGGCTCGGCGCTCTTGCCCAGGTCGAGCGCAGCGCCGATCGCCGGCACGTGCGAGGTGTAGACGCTGGCAGAGATACGGGCCATCACTTCTTCTCCCCAATGTAACGGTTGCCTTCGACTGAACGGCCGCCCCCGGCCATCATGTCTCGGTACTGTTCCTCGCTCATGCCGCTCATGCTGCCGGCCATCTGCTGAAAGCTCTTGCCGTCGGTCGCGCCGATCTTTGCGAGAAAGTAGATGTTGCCGCCAAGCTCGATGCAGCGATTGAGGTCGCGCGCGAGCACGGCCTGCTTCTGCTCCTCGCTCATGGGCCATTCGTCGAGATAAGCCCGTTCGTTGGCTTTGAACCGTGTGCGGTTCTCCGCTTTCATCAGCGACATGCAGAACTGGTTTAGATGATAGCCTTGGCGCGACATGTCTGCGTCGAAGATAGTGGTGCCGGGTACGTCGGTGTAGGGTTTGTCGAGCGACATCGGGTTGTCCTCTCCTCAGGAATGTTCGGGCCAGTACAGGCGCATCGGGTTGTCGACCAGCAGCTTGTGTTGCAATTCGGATGTTGTCGCAATGTGCGGAATAAAATCGACCAGCAAGCCGTCGTCCGGCATGTGGTTCTTCAGGTTAGGGTGCGGCCAGTCAGTTCCCCAGAGCACGCGGTCAGGGAAAGTCTCGACGATGCGCCTCGCGAAGGGGACCACGTCGCGATAGGCGTTCTGCTCAGCGTTCAGCGCAGGCGGCCCGGCGATCGACAGGCGCTCAGGACAACTGACCTTCGACCAGACGTTCGGGTGATCCCGCATGAACTTCACGAACAACTCGAACTCGGGACCATCGACCGGCTTGCTCACATCTGGCCGCCCCATGTGGTCGACGACCACTGTTGTAGGGAGCGAGGTGAAGAAATCCCATAGTTCGGGAAGATCCACCGCTTCGAAGTAAATCACGACATGCCAGCCCAGTTTCTCGATCCGGCCGGTAATCTCGATCAACTCCTCCCTCGGCGTAAAATCAACAAGGCGCTTGACGAAATTGAAGCGCACGCCCCGCACGCCGGCGTCATGCATCGGACGAAGCTCGGCGTCGCTGCCGCTGCGCTTGACCGTGGCGATACCGCGGGCTTTGCCATCGGAATGCAGGAGAGCATCGATCATCGCTCGATTGTCGGCGCCATGACAGGTGGCCTGCACGATGACGTTTCGCGCAAAACCAAGGTGGTCGCGCAGCGCGAACAACTGCTGTTTGGAAGCATCGCAGGGAGTGTATTTGCGCTCCGGCGCATATGGAAACTCCGCGCCGGGACCGAACACGTGACAATGCGCGTCCACCGCGCCAGGAGGGACCTTGAAGCGAGGCCGCGATGGGCCTGGATACCAGTCGAGCCAGCCAGGGGTCTTCTGAAATTCCATTAGCGCTGCGTTTGTCATTCGGTGGGCTTCAGTTTTGCGAGGATCCGGTCGGCCTCGGTGCGCCAATCCGGGCTGCGGGCAAATTCCTTTGTGCCCTTCGATCCGAACAGGCCTTGGTCGGACAGGTCAGCGACCCAGGCCTGACGTTCGGCTGTGCCCTGCGCAGACCATGGCGTCAGACCGGCTTCGCGGACAGTCTCCGCTACCTCGCGCACCTCCTCACTACGTCTGCGCCCATGCTCGATGACGCGCTGAAAAAAATAGGCGCCCTGTTTTTCCCAGTCGATGCCCGGGAAAGTCTCTGCCAAGGATGCGAGCACCGCGTCTTCGACGCCGTAGGCCCGCGCCGTCGTGAAGCTTTCGATGACCATCGCCTCCAGGCCCTTGATCATGACGCTGCGGCACATCTTCACAGCCGAAGCGACGCCGAGTTGTTCGCTTGCGACTTTGGCGTTGAAGCCGAGCATCACCAACAATGGCGCAAGCTCCTTGGCGCCGCTGCCGCCAAGCAGCAACGGTACTTTGAGGCGGTAGGGCGGGACCGAGGTCATCACAGCACCCTCGACGTAGCGCCCGCCGGCGGCATCGATCAGCGCCGCAGCACGGCGCTTTGCGCCTGGCGAAGCCGAATTGAAATCAAGGAACCATGCTCCCTTTTTCACTGCCGGCGCGCAGGCGTTTGCTACTCGGACGGCCTGGCTTGCCGTTACCGCCGAGACGATGAAATCGGCCTGCATAGCCAAATCTGCATGGGAAGAGGACAACGCGACCCCAAATGCCGCCGCATGCTCGCGTAGCGCGCCGGCCTGATCGCCGCCGAGCTTGATGTCGTAGGCACTGACCTTCACGTCTCGCTTGCGCAGATCTTCGGCAAGGATGCGACCTACCTCACCGTAGCCCACAAGTCCGACATGCCATGGGTTTGGGTCAGTCGACATGGCTTCAATCGATATATTTCAGGCCGGCCTTCTGGAGCGGCTCGCGCATGTTGTACATGTCCAATCCGAGCACACCCTTGGCCAGTTTGGCCCGCTTCTCGCCTTCGTTCGCCTCGCGCGCCTCTGCGGCATCCGCCACCTGAAGGGCTATGGCCGCGGGAACAATGACGACCCCGTCTGGGTCGGCAATCACAACGTCACCTGGATTGACCAGCGCACCGGCGCAAACCACCGGGATATTCACCGAGCCCAAGGTCGACTTCACGGTGCCCTTTGCACTGATCGCCCGGGAAAACACCGGGAATTGCATTTCCGTCAAATCTTTCACGTCGCGCACGCCGCCATCGATGACAAGCCCTCTTGCGCCGCGGGCTCGGAAGCTGGTCGCAAGCAGATCGCCAAAGAAACCGTCGGTGTTCTCGGCGGTGCAGGCGGCCACCACCACATCGCCTGGCTGCAACTGCTCGGCGACCACGTGCATCATCCAGTTGTCGCCCGGGTGCAGCAGCACCGTGACCGCCGTTCCACAGGCATGTGCGTCGGCGTAGATCGGGCGCATGTAAGGATGCATCAGGCCGACGCGGCCCATCGCCTCATGCACGGTCGCGACACCGAAGCGCGACAGCTTTTCGACCGCGGCCTTGTCGGCACGAACAATATTGCGCTTGACGACACCGAGACTGCTTAGCGGGATCATTTTATTTTCCTTTGGCTTTAAGGGCCGCATCGAGACGGGAAAAAACCCGCCGCGCGTTACCCTCGTACACCTTGCGCTTGTCCTGCGCGCTGAGGCTCGTCGATGCCTCGATGTAGCGTTTCGTGTCATCGTAAGGGAAGCCGGTTTCAGGGTCGATCCCTCGCACCGCGCCAATCATCTCGCTGGCAAACAAAATGTTGTCTACCGGGATCACCTTGGTAAGCAGGTCGATCCCCGGCTGGTGATACACGCAGGTGTCGAAGAAGATATTCTGCAGCAGGTGCTCCTTTAGCAGCGGCTTTTTCAGCTCCTGCGCCAGGCCGCGAAAACGGCCCCAGTGATAGGGCACCGCGCCGCCGCCGTGCGGGATCAAGAACTTCAGCGTCGGAAAGTCCTTGAACAGGTCCGATGTCAGGCACTGCATGAATGCGGTGGTGTCCGCGTTGAGGTAATGCGCGCCTGTGGTATGAAAGCAGGCGTTGCAGCTGGTGGAAACGTGGATCATGGCGGGAATGTCGAGTTCCACCATCTTCTCGTAAATCGGGTACCACTGCCGGTCCGATAATGGCGGCGATGTCCAGTGCCCGCCGGAGGGATCGGGGTTCAGGTTGATGCCGACAAAACCGTATTGCTTGACGCATTTCTCAAGCTCCGGGATGCATGTTTTCGGATCGACGCCGGGCGATTGGGGCAGCATCGCCGCTCCAATAAAGCTATCGGGAAAGAGCTGACTGACGCGCGCGCATAGCTCGTTGCAGATCGCAGCCCAGCTCGAGGATACGTTGAAGTCACCAATGTGGTGCGCCATGAAGCTTGCGCGCGGGCTGAAGATGGTGAGATCGCTGCCGCGTTCCTGCATCTTCTTGAGCTGATTGTTGATAATTGATTCGCGGAGTTCATCGTCGCTGATCTTCAACTCGTTGACCTTCGGCCTCGCCGCCGGATCCTTGATGCCGGCAATCTGCCGATTCCGCCAATCCTCAAGGGCTTTTGGCGCGGTGGTGTAGTGGCCGTGCACGTCGATGATCAATTGGCTCTCCCTGCGGGCGGCAAACACGCGTGTTCTGAATTGCCGCCTTCTTCAAGTTTTTTCAGTTTCTCTTTTCTGAGCGCTTGGTGTTTCGCGTTGCGGCGCCCAGACCGACCCAGGCACCATCACCTCACCGCGCATCAATAGTCGTGCGGTGCGCAGCAGGGCGGCGCGGGTGACGTTTTGTGCATTGGCCGGATCGACTTCGATTTCGACGCTGAACTCGCCGGTTGGATGTTCGACCGACACTTTCTTTACGTTGCCGGCCGGCACCGACGCAACGCCCTGAGTGATCGAACCATCGAGCACGCAGGC
>VAZS01000153.1 GCA_005884855.1 Alphaproteobacteria bacterium
GCTGCTTGTATTGTGCCAGCATGATCGAGGTCTCCACCGCGCCGCCATGGACCCCGTGATGCAATTCTTCTGCTGAAAACAATCCCTCGGGCATCCCGAACCGCAACCAACCCGTGGTAACCGCGAGAACTCCGTGTTGTGCGCGCAGATCCTGCGCCACAAGCGTCATCGCCGCGCTGTTGCCGCCGTGGCTGGTGACCATCACCAGTTTTTTAATGCCTGCGCGCGCGACGCTTTCGCCGAGCGCCATCCAGGCCTTCAGCGCGACCTCCGTTGGCAAGCTCAGCGTGCCGGGATAGCCGACGTGCTCGGTGGAAATTCCGATCGGCTGCAAAGGCAGGAAGGTCACCGGAATATTGTCGGGCAATAACTCCCGCACCCGCGCCAGATAGGCCTGCGCAATCATCACGTCGGTGCCGAGCGGCAAATGCGGGCCGTGCTGTTCGGTCGCGGCGAGCGGTAGCACCGCTATCCAGCGCGCCGGGCTGGCGGCGGGAATATCGGGCCAGTGGATATCGGTCCAGTCGCGGGGAGGAATAGATGTCATCGAGCGAAATGTTTCTTTAGGCAGATTTGCAGGGTAGTTGTATCCGTTGGCAGGATGCAACCTTCATTCCGAAGTTCGCTCCGGCGGATAGAACGAACTTCGGAAATCGGTGCACTATGCTTCTGTTTCCTTATCATGGGCTAAAATGATCGACGGAGTCCAATCATGAACCCGGCTTTCTTGCCGCGAGCGTTAACCATCAGCGTGTTGGCCGTGGTCATGGCCATTTTTCCGGCGAGCGCCCAGACCGCGCTGGACAAAGTCTCGTTCGGGACCAACTGGGTGCCCGAAGCCGAGCACGGCGGGTTTTTCCAGGCGCTCGCCGATGGCACCTACAAGAAATACGGGCTTGACGTCACCATCGTGCCCGGCGGCCCGAACGACAACAACCGCATGCTGCTGATTGCCGGCAAGCTCGACTTCTTCATGGCCGCGAATACCCTGATGTCGCTGGATGCGGTGGCCAACAACGTGCCCGTGGTAAGCGTGGCCGCCATTTTTCAGAAAGATCCGCAGGTTTTCGTAACCCACCCCGACTCCAAGATCACGAAACTCGAAGAGCTCAAACCGCTGACGCTGTTCGTTTCCAAGGAGGGAATTACCAGCTATTTCCAATGGCTGAAATCCGAATACGGGTTCAGCGAGGCAAAGGTCAGGCCGTATACCTTCAACTCGCAACCGTTCATCGCCAACAGGGAAAGCGCGATGCAGGGCTACGTCACTTCGGAGCCGTTCGCGATCGAGAAAGCCGCCAATTTCAAGCCGGGGGTCATCCTGCTGGCGGACTACGGCTTCAATACTTACTCGACCTTGATTGAGACCCGTCGCGAATTGATCGGCAACAAGCCGGACCTGGTTCAGCGCTTCGTCGACGCTTCCATTATCGGTTGGTACACTTATATGTATGGCGACAATTCACCCGGCAACGCGCTTATCAGAAAACTCAATCCGGAAATGACCGACGAGCTGCTTGCGTACTCTGTAGCCAAGATGAAGGAATATGGCATCGTCGATTCCGGACAAAGCCTGCAGGATGGCATCGGCGCGATGAACGACGAGCGGGTCGCAAGCTTTTTCGACAAAATGGTACGAGCCGGCGTGGTCCGTTCCGATATCGACTTCCGCAAGGCCTACACGCTTCGCTTTGTCAACAAAGCCGTCGGACTCGATCTGCGGCCAAAGAATTAGGACGCGGCGGATGGCCGGACCCGCAGCCTTATCGGAAAGCGCGGCCGCACCGGCGGGCGCCGCGGTGAGCTTGCGCGGTGTGACCAAGGTCTACGACAGCGGCTTGCTGGCGCTGGGCCCGTTGGATCTCGATGTGCGTAGCGGCGAATTCGTCTCGCTGCTCGGGCCATCCGGTTGCGGCAAATCGACCGCGCTGCGGCTGATCGCAGGGCTCAAAGCGCCAACCTCCGGCAGTGTCGGCGTTTCTCACCACAGCGGGCAGGCCCGCGCCGGGCATTCGAACGGTTTTGCGATCGGATTTGTGTTTCAAGAGCCGACGCTGATGCCGTGGACCAGCGTGCGGGAAAATGTGCGCTTGCCGCTGAAGCTGGCGCATGCGTCGTTGGCCGAGTCGGACGCGCGCGTCCGAGAAGCATTGGCGCAAGTCGGGCTTACCGAATTCGCGGATGCTTATCCCCGCGAATTGTCAGGCGGCATGAAAATGCGGGTCTCGCTGGCGCGCGCCCTGGTCACTGACCCGGATATTCTCCTGATGGATGAACCCTTTGCCGCGCTCGATGAGATCACGCGATTTCGGCTCAACAACGACCTGCTGTCGGTGTGGCGCAATTTGCGCAAGACCGTCATCTTCGTCACTCATTCGGTGTTCGAGTCGGTGTATCTGTCACAGCGGGTGATCGTGATGACATCGCGTCCGGGACGGCTAAGCACCGAAATCCGCATCGATACGCCCGAGCCGCGGGGAGAGGATTTCCGGACCTCGGCCGCCTATGCCGCCTACTGCCGCATGGTCTCGAATGCGCTGGCGCCGTCATATGCCGGACAGTCCGGTTCATGACTTCCTTCGACGCATCGCCATCATCCGCCGCACAGCCCGAGCCTGATACTCGCCGCTTGCGCATGGTCCGTCTCCTGCTTCCGCTCCTCGTGCTTGCGGCGGGAGTTGTGCTGTGGGAGCTCGTGGTGCGGTTGAACAATATTCCAGCCTACGTCCTGCCGGGACCGGGCGCGGTGTTCCGAACCCTGGTTCAGGATTGGCCGGTATTGTCGCAGTCACTGCTGACCACGCTTCTGACTACGCTGGAAGGCTTCGTTGCCGCTGGTATCGGCGGCATTATTCTCGCCGTGTTGTTCAATCAATCAAAATGGCTTGAATATTCGCTGTTTCCCTATGCGGTTATCCTGCAGGTCACGCCAGTGATTGCGATTGCGCCGCTGCTGCTGATCTACCTGCCGCAACAGACCGCCGTCGTGGTTTGCGCTTGGATTGTCGCATTTTTTCCGGTGCTGTCCAACACCACGCTGGGACTGAATTCGGTCGACCGCAATCTGGCGGGCTTGTTTCAACTTTACGGCGCGTCGCGGATCCAGACGCTGCGGTATCTCAAATTGCCTTCGGCGCTTCCCTTCATTCTCGCCGGATTGCGGATTGCGGGTGGGCTATCGCTGATCGGCGCTGTCGTCGCCGAGATCGCGGCGGGCTCCGCGGGCGCCGGGTCCGGGCTGGCGTATCGAATCGCCGAGTCCGGCTATCGGCTGAACATTCCCCGAATGTTCGCGGCGTTGCTGTTGCTCTCCGCCGCCGGAATTGTCATTTATGGCCTGCTGGCGCTGGCTTCGCATCTGATGTTGCGGCACTGGCATGAGAGTGCGCTTGGAAAGGAAAACTGATGGTTGGCGGGAATAGTTCTTCGGACAAGGTCGATTTGCTGATCTATGGACCGAGCAGGCCAATCCTCGAAAATGGATTCTCTGATCAGTTCGTTCTGCACTCTGCCGAGACCCGGCATGACCTCGAGCGATTGACCCCGGCCACGTCTGACAAAATCCGCGGCATCGCCGTGACCTATCACACTGTTCCTGCCGACAAGAGGGCGCTGGCGCTTTTTCCAAACCTTGAAATCGTCGCCAGCTTTGGCGTGGGCTACGATCACGTGGATTCCACTTACGCCCGCGAACACAACATCATCGTCACCAATACGCCAGACGTGTTGACCGAAGAAGTCGCCGATGTGGCGCTCGGTCTTTTGATCGCGACCGTGCGAGAGTTCGTCAAGGCCGATCGCTATTTGCGCTCGGGCCTCTGGACGAGCCAGAACTATCCGCTCAGCGTTGGATCGTTGCGCGACCGCAACGTTGGCATTGTCGGAATGGGCCGGATTGGCCAAGCGATCGCGCGGCGGCTCGATGGCTGCCGGGTTCCGGTGGTTTACCATTCGCGCAAGCCCGCAAATGCCGTGTCTTACACGCATTATCCCGACTTGATCGAGATGGCCAAGGCGGTGGACACGCTAATCGTCATTGTTCCCGGCGGTGCCGGTACCGCGAAAATGATCAATGCTGAGGTCATGAAGGCGCTTGGTCCGCGCGGCGTGATCATCAATGTCGCGCGCGGCTCGGTCCTCGATGAGCCGGCGCTGATCGCGGCCCTGAAGTCGGGAACCATTCTTGCCGCGGGTCTCGATGTGTTCGAAAAGGAGCCGAACGTCCCGGATGAGTTGCGAGCGCTGCAGAATGTGGTGCTGCTGCCACATATTGGCTCAGCTTCGGTGGTAACGCGCAATGCCATGGATCAATTGGTGGTCGACAATTTGAAGGCCTGGTTCGCCGGCAAACCGCCGCTGACGCCGGTCGTGGAAACTCCGGTGAAGGGGCGCTGATGAAGGGTGGGCTGCGCATTGCGCTTTCCGTGCTGCTGGCATTGATGGCTTGGGCATATCAGGCGCGGGCGCAGGATGCCTCTACCCTCAAGAAGGGCATGGTAGGCCAGTGGGAGCTCTCGACGACCGAACGCAGCAAGACCTGCGTCGTCACATTAAAGAGCGATGCGACGGTGCAAGGGTTGAAGCTCGAGCTCGAGCCCGGCTGCGCCGCCGCGTTGCCCTTTAGCAAGGAGATCGCCGCCTGGAGCATCAAGGGGCTGGATATCGTGCGGCTGCAGGATGGCTCAGGCCAGCCGGTGATCGATTTTACTGAGGTCGAAAGCGGAATATTTGAAGGCCTGAGACAAGGCGAGGGAATCTACATCCTGCAAAATCTCGCCGCCGCACGCTCGCTGGCGAAATCGATGGATCAGATGATCGGTGACTGGGCGATGGTTCGCGGCAACGGTCGGGCGGTATGTGGTTTGACGCTGACCAACACCGAAGCCAGTCAGGATAATTTCCAGGTATTCCTGAAGCCTAAATGCGACCCGGCGGTATCGGTGTTTGCGCCGACGCAATGGCGGCTGGAGCGCGGCGAACTGCTGTTGATGTCGGCCAGCGGCGAACTATGGCGCTTCGAGGCGGACGACAACGCACAATGGCGGCTGGTGCCCGATACCGCCGATCCCTTGATTATGCTGCGTCAGTAATTCGCGACCAACGTCAGTTGCACCGTTCGCAGTCATGAAGCTGACATCGAACCGTATCAAATCAGCTTTAGTCCCTTCATGCTGGCATGCCCGTTCTTGCCGACGATGATGTGATCATGGACGGAGATTCCGAGCGGGCCGGCGATATTGATGATCGACTTCGTCATCTGAATGTCCGCCTGCGACGGCGTTGGATCGCCGGAAGGGTGGTTATGCACCAGGATGATAGCGGTTGCCGATAGTTCCAGCGCCCGCTTGATCACCTCGCG
>VAZS01000154.1 GCA_005884855.1 Alphaproteobacteria bacterium
CCTGTTCTATCTGGTGCCCGCGGTGACCGCTGTAATGGCCTATGTCTCTTCGGCGAACGGCTCGACCGGATAGCGATAGTCGGCATGATTGCCTGCGCCGCCGGGGTGTTCCTGGTAAATCGGCGGGCCTGAGCGCGATGACGCTTACTCAAAAACAAAAGCCTTCGGACGTTCACCGAAGGCTTCTGAGCGCGTTCTGGAAGTGGCCTCAATCAGCGCCGGGACTTCTTGGATTTCTTCTTCTTTTTCGCTGATTTCTTGCCGCCCTTTTTGGCTGATTTTTTTGCTGCGGATTTCTTGCCGGCCTTCTTGGCTTTTTTAGCTTTCTTCGGCGCTGTTTTTTTCTTGGCTTTCTTGGCGGCCTTCTTTCTCTTTTTGGCGGCTGGCTTGGCGACTGCCTTCGGCGCTTCGGCGGCGTCGGTCGCCTCTGTCATCGGTTCTACGGGTTTCTCGTCGTCCATATCGTCGTCCCCCAGGGTTTGTCGAAGCCACAACGATAGCCGGATTCCCGGAGGTGTCAAAGAGACCGGCGCGCTTGCGCACCATCGGTCGCCGTAACTTGCCTCAAGTGCGGGCATAGTGGTGATGTGCCCGGCCGCTTGGGCAGGTCGCGGACCTGGGTAGCCGGTCACGGCAGGGAACGTTCCGCCAAGCCGGGCAGGTCAGCGCTTCGCGCCGACCCCCCGTTGGTTGGCTGGGGCGGTGGGCTACTTGGGTTGCGGCACGATGCGGATATAGGGCTTCGGTGCTTTCCAGCCCTGCGGATAGATGGTCTTGGCTTCGTCATCGCTGACCGAGCCCGCGATAATGACGTCTTCACCTACTTTCCAGTCGGCTGGGGTCGCTACGCGATGCTTGGCGGTCATCTGCAGCGAGTCGATCGCGCGCAGGATTTCCTGGAAATTGCGGCCGGTGGTCATTGGATACACCAGCACCAGCTTGATCTTCTTGTCCGGCCCGATCACGAACACGTTGCGGACGGTCTGGTTGTCGGCCGCAGTACGCGTGGCCGGGTCGCCAGAGGTCGAAGCCGGGAGCATGTCGTACAGCTTCGATACGTTGAAATCGGTGTCTCCGATCATCGGGTAATTGGGTGCCGCACCTTGCGTTTCCCTGATGTCCTCGGACCATTTCGAGTGCTTGTCGACGGGGTCGACACTCAGACCCATCAGCTTGACGCCCCGCTTGTCGAATTCCGGCTTGAGCTTGGCGAGCGCGCCGAGTTCAGTGGTGCAGACTGGCGTGAAATCCTTCGGGTGCGAGAACAACAGCGCCCAGCCATTGCCGATCCAGTCATGAAACCTGATTTTACCTTCGGTGGTTTCGGCCTCGAAATCCGGGGCCACAGCGCCTATCTGGAGAGCCATTTTACGACCTCATGTGCTTCAAATTGCAGGTGAATTCTTGCTTCTTATTGTAGGAGGCGGATTGGCTTAAGTGAACGGGCGCCCAAAAAAGGCGAGATATTTCTCCGCCAGCCGGCACTACTAGCATCTTCTTCCGGTCCACGCCTGTGCGGCAAAACAACCGCAGCGGCCGCGAATTTGTCGACTGCCCCGATATTGCCGTTTATGCCGGCCACCACGCGCGACCCGGGCGTATTCGAACGCCTGCGGTGGTCAGACCGTCAAATCATGATCGTGTGAAAACCGGCCATGGAAGTTTCTTTAACCAGTCGTTTACGCCGGGCATGGAATTGCTGACCCAAATCAGAACCTGAGAAGTAGTACAGATGACTGCCCCTCTGCCTAAGGTAGCCGAGCCGATCGGCGCGCTCGAACCGTCCTCGATTTCCTGCCGTGACAGCGCCGCTCAAGCTCTCGGCGTCGTGCGTGATGGCGTGATCACGGGCGAAGGCCCGACCACGAAGGATCGCGTGCATTTTTCCCGCGCGCTGGATGCCTTGGACGCCGCCTGGTGCGCGAGCATCCTGACCGCGGCCGCCGTCGACCATCAGCCGGTCAGCAGGGCTGAGGCGGAAGCGCTATTCGAGATCAACGACGCGGCCGCCGAGCGCAGCGACGAGGGTCGTTTCGACGATCTCATGGCCAAGGCGGTGGTCCACCATGCGGCCTCCGCCTCGGGTTTGCCGGTGCCGTCGCGCACCGTTGCGCTTTCGCCTGAGACGGCAATCGAAAGCTGGGCGCCAACCCGGGCAGTCGGTGTCGACACCGAAGTCCTGGAGTGGATCGCCAGCCAGATGCGTGGCAAGCGCCGCGGCAACCGCACCCTCATGGCGCTGGTCGCGACCATCATCGGGGCGGCAACGCTGCCGCTTGCGCAACTGCCGAGGGTACTGGATATCGGCGTCTAGCGAAGCTCGCGATTGCGAGTGGCGGCGGCGAAGCTACTTCCCCGCCGTTTTTTGTTCGCCGGCTTCGGCATCGAGCCCCACAGTCCGGCCTGGGAAGCCAGCGGCATCGAAATAGCGCTGCGTCGAGACCCGCTGAAACTTCAGAACCGTGCGCAGCCCATTGGCCGAGGGCTGCGATTTGACCGTGCCGGAATATGCCCGCGGCGTCGCGCCGTTCGGCATCGCTTCGGTGATCACCCGCCCGATCAGATTGCCCTTATGGTTTGGCGTCAACCCGAGCAGCTTTGCCGCGGTTGCCCCGACATCGGCATTGCTGACCGGGAGCGGATCGACATATCCACTTTTGAAGTCCGGACCGATTGCCGCCATGAAATTCAACGTGTCGCCGCGGCCAAAACTGCCGTGCATGCCTTGGCCTTGCCGCAGCACCGTATCTGCCACTTCGACGGAGCAATTGACCGGCTGGTCGCATCCGGCCACATAGGAACGGAAGTTGACCACGATGGCTGGCGTCGGCGTCACCGACTTCCCCTTTAGCCCGAGCTGCGACATCGGCAGCGTCCCTGGGAACCGACCGAGATTGTCATCCACGAAAAGGCCGCTGACATAGTCCTGCTCGAGCAGCGCCTTGATCGTGCGTCCCGCCAGCTTGCGGTCATGATTCGGTAAATAGATCAAATCCGACCCACCGTTGGTGGCCACAACCAATTCAGGTTTTGTGGGATCGTGTCCCAAGAGCCCGTTTCCGGCCTTCGGGTGGGCATTGTCGGCAACCGGCGCATTCTTGTTGTTGGGATCGAACAGCGGCAGGCTAAGCGCTTTCGCAAGATCGATGGCAAGAAAGCCCATCGGGAGGAAATCTTTCGGCGTGTCCTCGTAGCTGATCTTGGCCGACGGACTGGTTTTGCTCTCCTTGGAGATGGTCGAAAAACCGTGGTCGGCAGCGATGATGATGTTGGTCGTTGCGCTGAGCCCGAGATCGTCAAGCGCCTTGCGCAACTGGGCCAGATTGTCATCGGCATTTTTGATGCCGGCGAGCGACGTTGGGCCGTTGATGCCCGGGATCACGGTGTTGAGGCTGTCGCCGGTGTTATGCTGGCTGCCGTCGGGATCGCGCGACCAGAACATCAGCACGAAGGGCTTGCCGCGTTCCTTGAACATCGGCAGCACGATTTTGCTCGCAACATCGGCGAAATAGGCTTGCTGCGCGGTGTTGGGCACCAGGGTGCCGGGCGTCCTGGCGTCGCCGGCCTTGCCGTTCTCGCCACGCGAGGGCGTCGCCTGCGGGAGATTCGCCTTTGTCAGCGCACCCTTCATCTCCTCCGAGAGCGGGACACCATTCTTGCCGCCGGTAGCGTCGTCGATCACGATCGAATGCAGGCCATCGGCGCCTGGCTTGTCGGTGTGATCGAAAATCAGGGTCGGCCCGAGCTTTCCGATCGCGGCGGTGCTGTAGCCGTTAGCCCGCGCCATTTTCAGCACGGTCTCCTCGTTGAGATAGTCGCCGCCGAAATGCTCGTCGGCGTCGATGATGACCGGGTTGACCTCCAGGAACGGCGTCACGGTGCCATCCGCGGGCCCGACCGGATAACCCGTATATATCGTGTTCGAGAAGTCGCCGGTGTCGCCGAGATAGTGACCGGTCGCCATTGCGGAAGCATTGGCGGTGGTGAAGGTCGGAAACAGCGAGTGCGAATTCCTGAAATTGACGCCCTTGTCGCGGACCTCAGCCATGGCAGGCGCGGTCTGCGCTGTGACGATTTGCCCACGCAATCCGTCGGGCACGAACAGGATCAGGTTGCGCGGCGTGTTGTTCTGGGCTGCCGCTATGCTGACAGAGAACAAGATCAATCCAAGCGACGGCAATAGGCTTAAGCGGCGCATTAAAGTCTCCCCATACGAAGCAAATTCCGGCTAGCGCCGTTGCCTCTGTTTAGTTTCGCTGTGCGACGGAATTGTTACATCCACCGCCACCTGCCGGTTCGCAGCATGCGATTCCGGTGAAACGTTACGTCAGTTCGACCTGTGGATCGAGGGTCCTCTTCCTCATCACCACGCAGCACGTGAACTAAAGCTGGGAATAACAGGTCATGCCGAATGATGACCGCCGCTCGGAGGTGCATCGCCCTTCAGGCCCTGAAAAGGCGGCGCCGCAGCTTACGGCTGGACTCGGACGCTCCGCCCCACATAGGGAGCGATGAAGCCGACGCTCCCCAAAAAGCTCATTTTCCCGATTACCAGCCGTTGCCTCTGTTTGGTTTTGCTGTACGACGGAATTGTTACATCCACCGCCGCATGCCAGATTGCCGCCAGCTCGCGAGCTGGATCCCGCTTTAAAGGTTGCAAAGCAAGCACATGTTCAAACGAATTTTGATCGCAAACCGCGGCGAGATCGCCTGCCGGATCATCAAAACTGCCCGGCGGATGGGGATCGAGACGGTCGCCGTTTATTCTGAGGCTGACCGCGATGCACTGCACGTCGAAATGGCCGATGAGGCCGTTCTGATCGGGCCGCCGGCCGCCGCTGAGAGCTATCTGGCGATGGAGAAAATCATCGAGGCTTGCCGCAAGACCGGCGCGGAGGCCGTGCACCCCGGCTATGGGTTCCTGTCGGAGCGCGAAGCCTTTCCGCGCGCGCTTGGCAAGGCGGGTATCGTCTTTATCGGACCCAATGCGAGCGCGATCGCCGCGATGGGCGACAAAATCGAATCCAAGAAGGCGGCGGCAAAGGCCGCTGTCTCAACCGTGCCGGGCTTTCTTGGTGTGATCGAGGATGAAAAGCACGCGGTGAAGATCGCCGATGGCATCGGCTATCCGGTGATGATCAAGGCCTCCGCCGGCGGCGGCGGCAAGGGCATGCGGATCGCGCATTCGAGGGGCGAAGTCGCCGAAGGTTTTAATCTCGCCAAAGCTGAGGCCAAGTCGTCGTTCGGCGATGACCGGGTTTTCATCGAAAAATTCATCGTCAATCCCCGTCACATTGAGATCCAGGTGCTGGGGGACAAGCACGGCAATGTCATTTACCTGGGCGAGCGCGAATGTTCGATCCAGCGCCGCAATCAGAAAGTCATCGAGGAAGCGCCGTCGCCGCTGCTGGATGAGACCACCCGCCGCAAAATGGGTGAACAGGCTGTCGCGCTTGCGACGGCCGTGAATTACGATTCCGCAGGCACCGTCGAATTCGTCGCCGGTCAGGACAAAAGCTTTTACTTTCTGGAGGTATACGCGGAGGATCCGTTCCGGAATTTCCTGCCTTCAATCGGCCGGCTGGTAAAATATCGCCCTCCGGCCGAGAGCAGCGCTGGCGGCATCACCGTCCGCAACGACACTGGTGTGCAGGAAGGCGGCGAGATCTCGATCTATTACGATCCGATGATCGCCAAGCTTGTGACTCACGCGCCCTCGCGCGCCGCCGCTATCGAGGCGCAAGCGACCGCGCTCGATTCATTCTACATCGACGGCATCCGCCACAACATCCCATTCCTGTCGGCGCTGATGCTTCATCCTCGCTGGCGTGAGGGCAAGCTGTCGACCGGCTTCATATCGGAAGAATTTCCGAAGGGATTCGCGGTTCGCAATCCTGAAGGTGAGATCGCGCGGCGGTTGGCCGCGGTTGGGGCGGCGATCGATCATGTGCTCGGCGAACGCAAGCGGCAGATTTCCGGCCAACTGACCGGCCGGCCGGTGCAGCGCGAACGCCGGCGCACGGTGTGGCTTGACCGCGCCGAGATCGAACTCGATGTTGCGCGTGAACCGGCAGGCATCGCCATACGCTTCTTGGCCGCCGACGGCGCACTTGGCAATCCACACCTTCTGGTCTCGCCTTGGAAACCCGGCGATCCGGTCTGGCAGGGCACGATCGACAATCATTTGGTGGCGATGCAGGTGCGTCCGATCCCCAACGGTATCCGGCTTGCGCACCAGGGATATGAAGTCGCGGTGAACGTCTTTACCGAATCCGAAGCAGGCGCGGCGCGGCTGATGCCAATAGGCGCAAAAGCCGATAGCGGCAAGAAACTGCTCTGTCCGATGCCGGGATTGGTGGTGTCGATTGCGGTGACCGAGGGGCAGGAGGTCAAGGCCGGCGAAACGCTTGCGGTAGTGGAAGCGATGAAGATGCAGAATGTGCTGCGCGCCGAAAGGGACGGCACGGTGAAAAAGATTCACGCCGCTGCCGGGGCCACAATGGCGGTCGACGCCCTGATTCTCGAATTCGCGTAAACACGAGACGAAGAGCACGCCTGTTCTGGATTGTTTCTCCGGTATCGCCACGGATCTCGGTTTCGAACTCGGCATGTTCGGCGGCTCGGTGGCTTCGCTCGCGGTACTAGGCGATCCCGATGTCACATTGATTACGTTGACCGAGCTCGCCGAGCAGATGCGCCGGATGTCGCGCGCGGCAGCGTTGCCGGTGCTGGTCGATGCGGACCACGGCTATGGCAACGCACTAAACGTTCGTCGCACGGTCGAGGAATTGGAAACGGCGGGCGCGGCTGGCCTTACGATTGAGGACACCTTGTTGCCGCAGGCGTTTGCTCAAAGCCGGACACAACTGATTTCGCTCGACGAAGGCGTCGGGAAGATCAAGGCAGCGCTGGATGCGCGCGGCGACCCCTCGCTTGTGATCATGGCGCGCACCGGTGCGGTATCGATCACCGGCCTCGAAGACGCGATCACACGCGCCAAGGCTTATGAGGCGACCGGAGTCGATGCGTTGTTCTTCACCGGCATCAAAAAGCCTGCGGAACTGGAAGCGATCACGAACGCGACGACACTGCCGATCGTCTTGGGCGGTGCGCCAGAAGAAATGTCCGATCTCAGCTATGTCAGGGAGCAACGGGTTCGAATTGCGTTGCAGGGGCACGCCTCATTCGGCGCGGCGACCGAAGCGGTTTACCAGACGCTTAAAGCTTTGCGCGAGGGATTGCCGCCGAAGGATCTGAAGGGCCTTGCATCGCCAGCGCTGATGGCACGCCTCACGCGGGAGCAACACGTGAGGACGCGAAGCGACGAATTTCTTGGACTCACAAAATAGATGACAGCCGCAATTCGCCAGGTAACGATCGTCGGCCGCGTCCAAGGTGTCGGCTATCGCGCCTGGGTCGAGCACCGGGCGAGGGCGCGCGGCTTGGAAGGATGGGTGCGCAACCGCAGGGACGGCCGCGTGGAAGCGCTGTTTGCCGGGCCGGCGGAGGTCGTATCCGAAATGATTGCGTCATGCCGGCGCGGCCCGTCATCGGCGCGGGTCGAGGCGGTTCAGGAAGAAGGCGCAAGTCCGGAAGCGCTGAAACTGCGTCGGGCGGGCGAGCGGTTTTCGGTCCTGCCGACAGAGTGATGCTGCTCGTGCGCTGTCCTTCCAATGGTGAGATTTGGCTTGAAGACTTGCGAGCGTTCCAGGCGAACTCTCACGCCGTGGTGACAACGATTAGCGAACTGTTACTGAACCCTCGTGGAGGAACGAAAGACTTATT
>VAZS01000155.1 GCA_005884855.1 Alphaproteobacteria bacterium
TCTGCATCGCCGCGTAGATTTCGTTGGACGGCAACGACAGCACGGAAGCGCCCGCGGTCTGCAGCACCATGTCCATTTCGCGCGAGCCGCCGCGAACTTTCATGCCTTTGGCGTCTTCCGGGGCAACGATCGGCTTTGTACGGCTCGCGACGCCGCCGGCCTGCCAAACCCAGGTGAGGAGAATGATGCCCTTGTCGGCCATAAAGTCCGATAGCGCCTTCCCGATCGGCCTGTTCTTCCAGCTCAGCCCCTGTTCGTAAGTCGAGACCAGCCCCGGCATCAATCCGATATTGGTCTCCGGTAATTCGCCGCCCGCGTAGGGCATCGGATACAGGCTTATGTCGAGCGCGCCTTTGCGCATCGCCGAGAACTGAGCGTTGGTCTTGATCAGCGATGAGTTCGGATAGATCTCGGCGGCTATCTCGCCGCCGCTGCGTTTTGCGACCTCAGCAGCGAACATCCGGCACAGCCGGTCGCGGAAATCGCCTTTATCGAGGGTACCACCGGGAAACTGGTGCGATATTTTCAGCGTGGTTGCGGCCTGGGCCGTTCCGATCCCGAAGCGCAGGATGGCAGGTGCGGCAAGGGCCGTTGCAACGGCCTGGCGGCGTGTGAACATGAAAAGTCTCTCCTTGGGGCGATCACTGATCGGACATGGCCGAGGTCCCGGAAGGCCATCTTAATCTGCATTCGCCGCAATGTTCTCTAGTCTGATAGTTCGAAGCTAATTCTCAAGAAAGCCTCGCCCTTTGGTTGCGATGCACCATTACCGCCGGATTTACCAGAAAGAACGACCGAATCCCACTTTCCCGGAAGGGGTTCATCGCTGATGAGCTTCGCGGACAATTTTTCGGACCTCGCGGGTAACAAAGGAGCCCGCGGCACCGTCCTGAATAGAAGCGGCATCCGTCGCTTTCAAAACCGCTTTCAAAGGGAAGACCGACCAATGACCATCAGCACCCGTATCGCGCTCGGCGTGTCCGCCGCCGTCCTTTCGCTTGGGTTGGCACTCGCGCCTGCCGCCTTCGCCCAGGACAAAATGGGCAAGGACGACGGCATGAAAAAGGACACGATGTCCAAGGATTCCATGAAGAAGGATACGATGTCCAAGGACGGCATGAAGAAGGACGACGGAATGTCGAAAGATGGCATGAAGAAAGACGACGGAATGAAGAAGTAAGGATCGTCTGTTCGTCGGCGTGCAGGCCCGCTACGCTGGCGGGCCTGTAACGACGCCCACTCTACGCCATCCGAAACGGTGGTTATTTTTTCTTCTTCTTACGCGCGGCATAGCGTGCGTCACGAGCGGCTTTGCGCCCGACCTCCAGCGCGGCCTCCCGCTCCGCGGCCTCCTCCTTTTCGCGCGCAATCTGGGCTGCGGCAGCGGCGGCCGCCTCTTGGTCCCGGCGCTTCTGCTCGGCCTTGGCGGCCTCGCGTACCACCTTGGCTTTGGCGCGGTCGACGGCTACCGCCTCGCGCTCCGCCTGTCGTTGCTTGACGGCGGGATCGTCGGGACCCGGCTGGCTGCGAAACTTGTTCAGAATATTCTGCCTGGCTTCCTGTGCGGCCTTTTGCCGGTCCGCAAAGCTAGGTTCCTTGAATCCACTCATTGAGCTGGCCTTGTCGCTTTCTTCTATTTGCTGAGTTGTTGTGAGGCGATCGGCTCGCCGACCACCCGCGCAGAACGACAGTGCCCTGCTTGAACCGGGAGCGGTGTACATCCGTGCGCGCCGCGAAGCCATCGAAATTGGGACAGGAGAGTGAACCTGTGGTTATTTTTTTCCGAACACACGTTGCGGTATCGGGCGGCGGGTACGTTATATTTCATGTCGATTGTTCTGGGATTTCGCAGGCTATGACCGATCCCGACCAAGGCGGAAACCGGCTCGGCGCGATCGCCGGACTGGCGATTGCAGTTGTGTTGCTGGTCGTCGGACTTTGGCTGGCGCGCGAACTGTCGGCAACCAGCAAGATGCAGGATTGCCTGATGTCAGGACGTACCAACTGCAACGTCATTCCTGCCCAGTGAGGGGGAGATTTACCGCAGTCCAAGATGTGGAGCTCGCTTCTGCCAATTTCTACCTGAACCTTGGCGGCTTCTGTGTAGACAAAACCATGGCTGGGTAATTTTAGGGGCCCGGTGAGTAGGCCAGCGCCGCCAAGCGATCATATTCCGCTCGGGCGGCGTTGTGCTTTCCAGTGCATTTAGGACGACGCGCGTTAGCTGATTTGCGTTTTCAAAAATCTTCCGCTGTAAGAACTCGCTATCGTGGTCGCCGCCTCCGCCCGACTACGGCGGCGCAGCTGGCGCAGCAACAGCGCGTGCAGCAGGATCGAGCCTGGCACCACGAAAGCCGGGGTCAGCACATTGGGATAACCATCCAGGCCGATGCTCGAGCCATTCAGAAGGATCAGCTGGAACGGGCCGGGCGAGATGATCATTCCCAAGGTGATCGCGAGGGCGAGGTCCGCGAATCCGAAGATGTTCCAGAGGATCGCCGCTTTCAGCCCCTCAGCCGTGCCGTTAGCCAAGGCGATCGCTGCCGACACGGCGAACAGGCCGGTCAGCACATCGCCAGTTCCTGCCGGCAACGCCCATAGGCCGGGCAGCAGCCCGCGCAGCCAGTAAGCGAGCCATTGGCTGCCGAAGACGCGGTAAAGCTGAAGAGCGACGAGCCACGTCGTCGGCATCGCATCGAGCAGCTGTCCCACCCGCTTCGACAACAGCAACAGCGGAGCGCCGATGATCACCGGCAGGAAGATCGCCGCTGGCAGCAACGATAAGGGGGAGGCGCTCGTGCGGAAGACACCGTTGATGGCCGCTGTCCAGGTGACAGCGGCCCAAAGCGTGAAGGGGACCATGATCGCCAGCCAAGTCGTGCGACGCTGGCCCGGAGTCAGGTCGGTGCTTTCAAGGCCGAGCGACAAGCCGAGCGCGAGGAGTCCATGGACCATCAGCCGAACGGCCAGAGCCGGAAGGCCGCTCTCCGGAAGCATTGGTAGCGAGTAGTTCAACGACGTCCATAGTACCGTGAATGGGGCGGTCCAGAGCAGGCTACGCCAAGCGGAACGCGGCGGGACGATAGCAGCGGAAACAGCATGGGTGATCATCGGCGGTCCTCTATGTGAGCCTCGCCCTTATTGCCGGCGCTCGGGATTGGCCGTGAGCAAGCCGAGTGGCAAGAGTGGACCGACTGCAATGTATTCGTGGTCCATAAGATTTTGCTTGGCCAACGGTAGAGCCTCCATGATCGTCTGCGCTTCGGCAACATCCCTCGTCTCCAGCAAGAGGACGACTCCGCGACCATCGCCACGCAAATACCACTCACGAATCTTTCCATTGAGATAGAGCTGCACCGTCTGCCGGATTTCAGCTGGCATGACGGCCATGACCTGTTCGCGTGTGACGCCCGCCTTCACGGTAATGATGACCATCACCGCAGTGGTTGTGAGCGAGGCGGTTTGTGCTTGGGCAAGCGACGGATGGGTCATGCACGTAGCGCCTATCAGTGTTAGGGTGAGTCCCAAGGCGATGTTACGGATTGCTTTCATGGTCTCGTTTCTCCGATCATGGCGGTCACATTTGTTCTTTGAGATACCCAGGATGTCGCGAATGTTGGGGCTCGACGTCAGCGGTGCTTCTGATTTGCAAGTCAGATGTAAGACCGCTTTCGTTGAGCGACTATTCGCGATAATGTTGATGGGCTATGAAGCAAAACTTCACAGTCAGGCAGGGTGCGCTCGACGGCGTGGAGGCGTTCCTGAGCGTTGCCCGGCACCGCAGTTTCCGCCGCGCAGCCGCGGAGCTCGGGGTGACGCCATCGGCTATTAGCCAGGCGGTACGCGCACTCGAGGTGCGCATCGGCGCAGTGCTGTTCATCCGCACAACGCGCAGTGTCGGCATGACCGAAGCCGGGCAACGATTCCTTTCGCGCGCAAAGCCCGCCTTCGAGGAGCTCATCGCCGCAAGCGGGGTCGCGAGTGAACTGGGGCAGCGGCCGGCCGGGCTGTTGCGCCTCTCCGTGCCGCGCGCGGTGGCACCGATTCTGCTGGAGCCGCTGATCGCATCCTTCTGCCAGGCCTATCCCGAGGTCCAGGTGGAGATCGCCGCAAGCGAGAAGTTGGTCGACCTCGCAGCCAACGAGTTTGATGCCGGCATCCGGCTGGGCCAGTTCATCGCCCCCGACATGGTCGCGGTGCGGCTGACGAAGCCATTCCCTTTCATTGTCGTCGGCAGCCCCGCCTACCTCGCCCGCAGCGGTCGGCCCGAGCGCCCGGACGATTTGCGCCAACACGCATGCTTGAGACTACGACGATCTAACGGCGCGCTCGCGTTATGGTCGCTCAACGACAACGGCCAGGCGATCGAGATTGCTGTATCGGGCCCATTCATCGCCAGCGACTTTCCCACGATGCTTGGCGCGGCCGTCGAAGGCGTGGGTCTTGCGCAGGTGCCTGCACCGATCGCCACAGGCGCCGTGACGGCAGGAAAACTCGTCCGCGTGCTGGAGCCGTTCGCGCCGATTACGCCGGGTGTGTTTCTCTACTATCCCGACCACCGGCAAATAATGCCGAAGCTGCGAGCCTTCATTGATCACGTGAAGAGCCGTTCAGACGTCGCCAACAAAACTCAAATTTACGTTGGTGATAGGCGAACCAGGCCGCACAAAAGAGGTTGATGCCCCTGCGATGCGCCGTCGAACTGAGCTATAATCCTTCCTCGCGCTCCTGCCTTCGGCTCAAAAAACCGTCATGCCCGGTGCGGCCGGCGAGGTCCGGTTTGCTCCCAGCAGCGGGCCTTGGACTATCGGTCGGTTTTATGAGTACACGCCCTAACAAGCCACAATCGTCGACCGTTGCCTTCTCCAGGCTTTTACCGAACTCGCCTGTGAGTTCATCGCAGAACAATGTAGCCCCTCAAAGCATTATTAGATCGTCGCGTGTACGGCCCAGAAAATTTGTGTTGGTCGACGCTGTTCACCTCACCGCGAAATGCAGCATGGTGACCCCACCGGAAGCATAGTTTGGTACATCACCGGCGACGGCTTTCCCTTCCTTAGATCCCAGCGCACTCATCAATGCAGCCTCATTCTCAAATTCGGCTTCGAAGATGCAGAAGTAAGGCACCTTGCCGGGAGGTAACGCCTTCACATCGAACGAGTAGCGCATTGTCTTCACGCCTGGCATTTTGGCTACTAACGGTAAGTGCGTCTCAACGTAATATTTCCGGAAATGTGTGGGATCCGTTGGCTCATTGTAGAGGACGAGCAGCTTGTGCATTAGAAGCCTCCCGATTTCACCTGGGCCGCCTTCTGCTAAGGCTAGGCGCTAGAACCGAATGGACCTTAGCTTATTCCAAGACTTAGCGCCCCTTCAGCAACCGTCGCCAGATGAGCCGCCCGTAACGCGGTCGAAACCGACC
>VAZS01000182.1 GCA_005884855.1 Alphaproteobacteria bacterium
GAGCCGAAAATTCGCACTGCGCTTGAAAAAATCGGAGCCGAGCCCGTGGGTGGCGGCGCTGTGGAATTCGGCAATGGTATCCGGGCCGATGTCGACCATTGGGCAAAGATCATCATGCAGGCGGACATCAAGCTGCCCCAATGAGACAGACGTCGCGTACCCAAATGAATGCAGGCGGCACACCTCGACTGGCGATTACGCCGCCGCAGATCGTCGGCCCGTTCTATCCGGTTACAGAGCGTCCCGATCTGGCTGCCAACCTCGCGCGTCCAAGCGGCAGCGCCGATGAGGCGCGCGGGCAGCTCCTTTACGTAAGGGGGCGCGTACTCACCCGTTCGGGCGAGCCCGTCCCACATGCGCGGATTGAAATCTGGCAGGCCAATGCCGCGGGCAAATACCGTCATCCGAGCGACACCAACCCAGCGCCGCTCGACCCTAATTTCAGGGGCTTCGCGCAGCTTACGACAGATGGTGCCGGGCGCTACGCGTTCCGCACCATCAAGCCCGGGCGCTATTCGACACCCGAGGGGGAAATGAGGCCACCTCACATTCACTTCACCGTTGAAGGCCGGATCGACCGTTTGGTTACACAGCTCTATTTCGCCGGCGAGCCCGAAAACCAGACTGACCGGTGGCTCAATTCGCTCGCGCAACCAGAGCGACTGATTGCCAGCCTGCAAGCGCCGCCATCACACCTCGAAATGGGCGCGTGCGTTGCGCAATTCGATATCGTCCTGCCCAGTGGATAGACGAACGCGGTCAGCGCCGGCGGCGCGCTCTGGTGCGGGCGGCCTTTTTTGCGGCTGCGGAGCGAGCCTTTGCACCTTTGGTGCGGGATGCCTTCCGGGCCGCGGCGGAACGAGATTCCGCGCTGCGGCGGGCTGCGGCCCGCTTGGCCTGGCGCGAGAGCGCGCGGCGGGAAACGGTGCTTCGCGGCTCCTTCTTCAGGACCTGCTTCACGGCGCGAGACACGCGCGGCCTGCGTCGGGTCTTCCGTTTGCCCTGACCTGCCTCATAGGCATATTCCGCGCTGCGGCGCGTGCTCTGCTTCATCCTTCCTTTCCGGGGCGGCGGTAGATCGACGCCGGCACGACGCGCTTCCGACAAGCCGATGGCAATGGCCTGCTTGGTCGATCTCGCGCCATGTTTGCCGCGACGGATCTTGTCGATTTCTTCATGCACGAATTCGCCGGCCTGCGTACTCGGCGATTTGCCCTCTCGCTTATCCTGTCTGGCTTTCCGAATGGTCTGCTTTCTCGGCATGGAGCGCTCCCTTGATGATCTACTCGGGTTCATCCTGTCCAGGACAACACCTGAACAAGACCAACACCTAAACAGGACAATGGGTGCAGCAAACGGTCGATATGGGTTGCAATCGCCACCCGCCTACGGGCTCGTTCAACAATGGCGAACCATTTGGAGGGAACCTCGTTGCCCTCCCAAGCAAAAAGAAAAGGGGATGAAACCCATGAGCGCAACAGGTCTCGATGTATTCGACAGAACAATCCACCTCACCAATTCATGGCTGGATGAAATCAGCAATCGACTGGAGGTGAAAATGATGTCGCCACCGCGCGACAGGCAGGTGGCATGGCACGCGCTGGGCGCGGTGTTGCGGGCAGTCCGCGATCGGGTTCCAATCGAACTTGCGGCCCACCTTGGCGCCCAACTCCCGCTTATCGTTCGCGGCACCTTCTACGATCAATGGCGGCCTGGCGAAACGCCGCAAAAGTGGCGCACCGCGGAAGAGTTCCTTGCCGTCGTTGCCGCTCAGTTGAATTCCCTAGGCCCGGTTGTTGGCGCCAGCGATGCCGCGGACGCCGTGTTCCGCGTCTTGAATCACCACGTCGATCCCGGCCAGATCGAGAAGATCAGGCACGCGCTGCCCGCAGAAATTCGAATGCTGTGGCCGGAAAATAATCAACAAGACACGCGGGCGGCCTGATCCAGACGGGGACGCGACCTTCATCATGCCCATGGCTCCGAACACGGCTTGAAGACGAGGCCGGGGCAAGCTGCGTCAAAGAGGATCAACATCATGAGAGGCAAACACCCCAAACTGCACCGGCCGACCAATGTCGATCTCGTTCGTAATCCGCTGATCGGCGGCTCGAGAGGCGTCACGAGAGCACAGGCCACGCCCGAAGATCTGCAAGCCGTTGAGGGCGAGAACACCATCGAGGGCGACGTGGAAAACGATACCAACCCGCAGGGCGGTATAAACAAGTCCGAAGTTCAGGGCGACCGGCGAGACGCCCGTCGCGGAAGGCGATAACCGCCAGTTCATGCTGGCGAGTTTCGGAGTGAGTGAGATGACCAGCAAAAGCAAGCGCGAACTATTGCAACTGGTGGAACGCAAGGCGTTCGATCCAGTGATGCGGGCAAAACCCCAGGGCCGGACCGAGGCCGAGAAGAAGAAACTGGAGCATGTCCAGAAGGCGACCAAGGCAGAGATCGACCGCTATCGCCATTACGGCTCGGCGGAGGAGCTGGTTACCAACTTCAAGCGAGACCTTGATTCGACTGCCGCAAAAAAGATTCACGCCGAATTGCGCAGCCTGCACCTGCCGACCATCGAGGACATCCGTGATGAGTTCGAGCGAAAGGCAAGCGAGCTCGGCGTAGCGGCGTAGTCAGCAAAACGAGGGCGGCGCGCTGCTTGCCTTGCGCAAACGCTTCGCGATTGTCGCACGCAATGATGGACAAGCCGCACGACTGCTCTTTAACGTCGGCCGCTCGTGCTCAGGTTTCGATCTTCACGTACTCGAAATCGCCCGGCTTGTTGTCGATCCCGACCTTGGGTGGCGAAATCCAGGGAGCGTACTCGCCCGGCTCGGTCACCGGCGTCATCAGCGAAGCGACGAAGTCGCCGTCGGCAGCGGAGGGTAGCCACTCGCTCTTGCGCTTGTTCCAGGTGGCATCATCGATCAGCACGCCGTCCGGCGTGGCGCGGATGTCCTTGAACTCCCCAATTTGGCGATGGAACGCGACGTTCGGCAGCGCCAGCTTGAAGTCATAGCCGGCCTGCGAGATGATCTTGTTCCAGCGCAACAGTCCCTTCATGCAGTCCTGCGTGTAGTCGTCGCGCAGCCGCATGTTGAGCGCGGTCAGGGCCGGCTCATCGACGCGCTTGATCTCACCATTCACGAGCTTCAGCACCGGATAGGTGTCGTTCTGCAGGCGGTGATCGTCCTTGATCTGGGTCTCGTGGAAGCGGCCCTTGACCCCGGCGTTGAAGGCGTTCGCCGCGTTGGTGGAGACCTCGGATCCGAACAGATCGAGCGACAACGTGTAGTGCAGATTAAGCTTCTTCTGGATAGTCGGAAGATCGATCACGCCAAGCGCGCGAACCCGGGAGATGTCGTTGGGATCGCTGATCCCGGCGTCCCGCATCGCTTCGCAGGTTCGCTGCACGATGCGGCTGATGCCGGTTTCGCCGACGAACATGTGATGCGCCTCCTCCGTCAGCATGAAGCGGCAGGTGCGCGACAGCGGATCGAAGCCGGATTGCGCCAGGCTGTGCAGTTGCATCTTGCCGTCGCGGTCCGTGAAGTAGGTAAACATGAAGAACGACAGCCAGTCCGGCGTCGCCTCGTTGAACGCGCCGAGCATGCGCGGGCTGTCGGCGTCGCCGGAGCGGCGGCGCAACAATTCGTCGGCCTCCTCGCGACCGTCGCGGCCAAAATATTTCTGCAACAGGTAAACCATGGCCCAGAGATGGCGGCCCTCCTCGACATTGACCTGGAACAGGTTGCGCAAGTCGTAGAGCGAGGGCGCGGTCTTGCCGAGGTGGCGCTGCTGTTCGACCGAGGCCGGTTCAGTGTCGCCCTGGATCACGATAAGCCGGCGCAGCATGGCGCGATGCTCGCCCGGTACTTCCTGCCAGGCAGGCTCGCCGTAATGCTGGCCGAAGGGGACGACGCGGTTCTCTTCCTGAGGTGCAAGCAGAATGCCCCAGCGATATTCGGGCATCCTGACATAATCGAACTTGGCCCAGCCGCGCGGGTCGACCGAATAGGCGGTGCGCAGATAGACCAGCGATTGCTGGAAGCCCTCCGGGCCCATGTCGCTCCACCAGTTCATGTAACCGGGATGCCAGCCTTCCAGCGCCTTGAGCACCTGGCGATCCTCACCGAGATTCACGTTGTTCGGAATCTTGGTCGAGTAATCGACGTTCAAAATGTTGACGTTCATGGCGGAACTCCTTTGCAGGCATTTTTCGTCGATGGCCGCGCCGAGCCGGCCATCACGCAACTAAAATTATTAGACTCGCGTCATATCGAACTGCGCCTTCTGGCCGGTGCCGTAGCGCCGCAACGCGCCGTTCTCGCCGACCGCGTTGGGGCGCTGGAAGATCCAGTTCTGCCAGGCCGTCAGGCGGGAGAAGATCTTGGATTCCATCGTCTCGGGCCCGACGAAGCGCAAATTGGCTTCCATGCCGGTGAGACCGTCTGGCGAAAAG
>VAZS01000183.1 GCA_005884855.1 Alphaproteobacteria bacterium
CGCACGATTTCAACAATCTGCTGATGGCGGTGATGGGCAACCTCGATCTGTTGCGCAAGCGCATCCCTAACGATCCGCGGCTGCACCGCCTGATCGACGGCGCGCTGCAGGGGGCCGAGCGCGGCGCGTCGCTGACGCAGCGCTTGTTGGCATTCGCGCGCCAGCAGGATCTGCGAGCCATACCGGTCGATCTGCGCGGGCTGATCAACGGCATGATCGATCTGCTCGAACGTTCCTTGGGACCGCGCGTCGGTTTGCGGCTCGATCTGCCCGAAGGGTTGCCGCCGGCGCGCGTCGACGCCAACCAGCTCGAACTGGCGATCCTGAATCTGGCGATCAACGCGCGCGACGCCATGCCCGACGGCGGCTCGATCGAGATCAAGGTCGCCGAGTGTCAGGCGGACAACGATCCCGCGCTGCTGCCTGGACGCTATCTGAAACTGTCGGTCATCGATAACGGCAAGGGCATGAGCCCGGAGATCTTGAAGCGCGCGGTGGAGCCGTTCTTCTCCTCCAAGCCGCTCGGCAAGGGTACGGGCCTGGGGCTGTCGATGGTGCATGGGCTTGCCGTGCAACTTGGCGGGTCGCTGCAGCTCTCGAGCACGGTCGCAAAGGGCACCACCGCAACGCTGATCCTGCCGGTCGCGACCGATGCTCCCGAAGTCGAAAGCCCCGCTTACAAGTCGCAGACCGTCAAGCGCTCGGCCGTGATTTTGTTCGTCGACGACGATCCCTTGATCGCGCTGTCGACCACGGAGATGCTGGAAGATCTAGGCCATCACGTGATCGGCGCCACTTCAGGCGTGCATGCCCTCGACATCATCAAAAGCGAACAGCCGATCGACCTGATGTTGACCGATCATGTGATGCCGGGCATGACCGGCATCGAGCTCGCGGCCGCCTCGCGCGAGGTGCGGCCGTCACTGCCGATCCTGCTTGCGACGGGTTATGCCGAACTGCCGGAGGGCGCCCAGCTCGACCTGCCGCGGCTGGCAAAACCCTATCACCAGGAGCAGTTGCGCGATCGGCTCGATCAGCTGCTCGGCTAAACGCGCCTCGGTAATCCCCTATCCGACCAATCGGTCGCGGCCGACCCAGAAGCCAGCCTTCAGCACCTTCTTGTCCACCTTGCCGACGCCGGTCATTGGCAACTCGCTGACGAACTTCACGTGCTTGGGCGCATGCGCCGAGCCTTTGCGCGCCCGCACCAGCTTGATCAATTCCTCCGCGTTCGGCCGTGCGCCTTCCCGCGCAACGATGATCGCGGTAACGGCCTCGCCCCATTGTTCGTCGGCGCGCGCGATATCGCCGGTATGCAGCCAGCCGTTCTTCAGGGTTTCGGCGGTCTGTTCGGGTCGCTTCCAGTACTCGGCCATCACATGCGGCGCACGGACGCAAATCTCGCCGGGCTCGCCGGTAGCGACTTCATGATCCTCATCGTCGAGGATTTTTACTTCGCAGGCGGCGATAGGAAAACCGCAGGACAGGAACAATTCCGGGGTGTTTGGATCATGGTCGCTCTTGCGAAGCACAGATACAGGATAGCACTCTGTCTGGCCGTAAAGTTGGGAGAACACCGGGCCGATCCGCTCGATGCCCTCTATCAGCCGGCTCGGCGACATCGCCGAAGCCCCATAGAGCAGGAGTTCGAGCGAGGAGAGATCGCTCCGGTCGAGCGCCGGATGGTTGAGCAGCACGTAGATCATGGTAGGCACGAACAACGTGAAGTTGATCCGCTCGCTTGCGATGGTCTTGAACACCGCTTCCGGATCGAACCCCCTGAGCATGTGCACGGTCCCCCCGCGCATCAGCGTCGGCAGCACCTTGGTGCCGGCAACGTGGCTGATCGGCGCCACCGCGAGGTATCGCGGCGTCTCCGGAATTTCGAAGTCAGACAGGATGGCGCTGGCGAAACCGCCGAGTTCGCGATGGTAGCGCAGCGCGCCTTTGGATTTTCCCGTGGTGCCGCCGGTATAATTCAGTGTCGCAAGATCGTTCGGGCCGGCCAAACAACGAGCGCTTGCCGTGCCCGCCTGCTCGAGCGCGCCAAGCAGATCCACCCCGTAATTGGCCGGGCCGAGCGTGAACACGTTGATGAGGTTGATCGCCCTGGCTGCGAGCTCGCCACCGCGGTCGCGGAAAGCATCGACGTCAATGACCAGCGTCTGTGCTTCCGAGTCCTCGATTTGAAAAAGCTGATCCTCAAGCGACCCCAGTGGATGCAGCCAGGTTATCGTGAGCCGCGACAACTACGCAGCCGCGCCCGCGCAATACGTATCGGCGCGGTTGGCGGTAAGAAAGGCGACGCGCGCGCCTGGCTCCAGCCCCAGCCGCATGAATACTTGTTGCATGCGGCCGATCAGCTCAGCGGCGCCGCGATAGGTGATCGATCCGCCTGGCCAGCTGAAGGCAATCCGGGAGGGGTAGCGCGCCAGCGCCAGCAAGGTTTGTCCGCAGACGGTTGGAAAGGCGTGGAGCGGGTCGGACATGTTTTTCCTCCAGCTATTTTTGTTGTCGGTCTTCGCCGGCGCCAATGTTATCAGACGCTAGCACAAGCGATTTGCAGCGCGGAACGATAAACCAATGGAAAGCTCGAGTTTGACTTCCACCGACCTCCTTGGCCGCTTTCGCGATCGCCTCAGCCTGCCGCTGATCGCCGCGCCGATGTTCCTGGTGTCGGGTGTCGAGCTTGTGGTCGCAGCCTGCCGCAACGGCGTGATCGGAGCATTCCCGACGGTGAATTGCCGCACCCCCGAGCAGCTCGATGTTTGGCTTGGCGATATCGAAGGCCAGCTTCGCCGGCATTCGGATCAAAGCGGCAAGCCTTCCGCGCCGATCTGTCCGAACCTGATCGTGCACCGTTCAAACGAGCGGCTTGGACAGGATCTGCAGGTATTGTTGCGGCACAGGCCCGAGATCGTCATCACCAGCGTCGGCTCGCCGGCGCCGGTGCTCGCCCCGCTGCATGATGTCGGCGCGCTGGTATTTGCCGATGTCGCCACCATCCGTCACGCCGAGCGAGCGGTGGAAGCTGGCGCCGATGGCCTCGTTCTTCTGACTGCGGGTGCCGGCGGTCAGACCGGCTGGCTCAACCCCTTCGTGTTCGTTCGCGCGGTGCGTGGGTTCTTCGATGGGCCGATCGTGCTGGCGGGAGGCATAGCTGACGGCCATGCGTTGCGCGCGGCTGAGGCGCTCGGCTGCGACCTCGCCTATATGGGCACCAAGTTCATCGCAACGAACGAAAGCATGGCCGATGCGAGATACAAGCAGATGCTGGTCGCGAGCAGCGCGGCTGATATCTTGCTGACCACCGCCTTTACCGGCCTGCAAACCAACATGCTGCGGCCGTCCATCGTTGCCGCGGGCCTCAATCCGGACGACCTGCCACAACGCGGCGCGATCGACATCGGCAAGGACATCGATATCGGCGCGCGCGAAAAACGCAACCAGCGCTGGCGCGATATCTGGAGCGCCGGGCATGCAACATCGGGTGTTACCGAAGTGCTGTCGGTGGACGAGCTTGTCGCGCGAACGCTTGCCGAATATCGGCTTGCGGCCGCGCGGGGCCGATAGTCGGCGGCCTTGCCGCGATCGTCGATGCGCGTGCAATCGATTGCCGGCCGGGATTCCACCCTTAACGCGTCATTAACTATCCCGCTCCAACATCTGCTCGAACTATCCGCCACGCCGCCGCCCAGGCGATCGCGCCGGAATCCGTCGTTCAGAGAGCCGACCAATGGAAGTCGACGCGATGTTTGCAAAAACGTCCGCAAGCGTGGAGGAGATCAGGATTCGGGTCGGCTACGCGCTCAAGCGGCATCCGTTGTGCCGAGACGTCCAGTTCGACATCGTCAGAATGCCTCGCACCGGCAAGGGCAACTGGACCATCAGCCTCCGCTCGTTCGCCCCGGATGCGGTATGGGAGACTTCCGATATTGTTGCTGACATCCAGGAGGCCTACGACCTCTCGGCTGCAGTCTGAATTTAGAACCTTTTTTATTAGGTCCCTAAGTTATTGGTCGTTCACATGATCTTCTCATCCACTGCCTCGCTGGCCCGAGCCGCGTCCGAGCGCCTGCTGTTGCGGCTCGCGAGCTAGTATTCGCCCGCGGTTAAATTCGCCGCGGCTGCGGCACGCTTAAGCCTCAATTGTCGCCCAGTTTTCACAAAAGTGATTTGGTTCAAAGGCCCGGACGGAGCACCGCTTGACGAGAGCCATCACCATCATCGCGCTGACCTGTTTTCTCATTGCCGGCGCAGCCGCCATCAGCATTCTCGGCCGAGATAGCGTACCAGCGGCCAAGGCGGACATGGCTTCCCCCGTCGTCAAGAGCCCCGTTGCAAACCGCGAAGGCAAGCAGGACCGGCTCACGGTTACCAGATTGGCGCTGGCGTCATTCGAACCAACACAAACGGCAAGCCTGGGCGAGCCCTTGCGGCAGGCCTTTGCGTCCACATCCGCCGATCTCGAGGGGCCGAGGATCGCAGCTCCCGCGGCGATTGCGGCCGCGCTGCCCAAGCCGAAGCTTGTCAACAAACCCACCCCGCAGAAGTCCTACGCGTTGCTCAGCGATGTGCAGATCGCTGGTATCAAGGAGCGCCTCCGGCTGTCTTCCGACCAGGAATATTATTGGCCTGCGGTGGAAAGCGCGTTACGCGCGGTGGCCCGGAAGATTCATTCAACCCGCCAGGCCGACGGCCGCGCGACTGGCGCGCTGATCGATCCCGACGCGGCGGAAGTCCAGCAGCTGAAATCGGCGGCAATGCCGCTGCTGTTTCAACTGCGCGAAGATCAGAAGCAGGAAGTGCGCACGCTCGCTCGCCTGATCGGCCTGGAAAAGGTCGCCGCGCAGATTTAGCGTCCCCGTGGACGGCTCAATCGGGCTGTGCTTTTGCAAGCCACTTCTGCGAACGCTTTGGTGAGCATATCCCCGTCATGCCCGGACAAGCCCGGCCATGACGGCCCGTGTCACTACACTCTGGGCGAAGCACACCGCGTGCGCGCCGGGACGAATTAGTTGAACACGATCAACGTGATTTGGGCTGTCCAGTCCCATTTGCAAAAATAAAACCGTTCTCGCTTCACCCAAATCAAAACTATAAGCCTCGCCATCCCGTCCCACATGAGGGGCGTATCGCGATCGTCACGGACGTTGGGCACGGGATGCGGTGGACGCCAAGGCAGCGCTGACGAACGTTGCTGAGGCGGACGGCGAAGTCGTGTGGTCCTGACGCCTCGACGCTGGCGTCAAGTTTGCGTTTCATCACGCAAATGACGGTGACAAAAAAGCCCGATCACCGGGGAGATCACGGAGGAAACCGTTAAAACCATTGCGTGCGGGAATGCCGGGTTGATTCGGTGAACCTGTGGTGACTACCTCGTGTGCTTTTTTATTTTGCACGCGAGACTGCGGGTGGATCGAGCGCCCGGCATTCCCCACGCCCTCATCTTGTTTCGGGGGTGACTGTTGGCAAAGCTCGGGCGTTTTCACGCCGCGAGAATGCGGAGCCTTGTTTGCACGACGCGCCTCCGCTCAACCTCGCCCCGCTTGCGGGGAGAGGTCGGATACGGAGCACAGCGAAGTATCGGGGTGAGGGGGACTATCGGCGATTGGGAGCCTCCCCCTCACCCGCTCGCAAAGATGCTCGCGACCTCTCCCCGCAAGCGGGGCGAGGTGAAGACGGGAATGGCTGTTTGAAAATTGATTCGCGAGCGTAAGTGTCTACGCGTGCTTTGGTGCCCCTGGCCGGAATCGAACCAGCACTCCTTGCGGAACTCGATTTTGAGTCGAGCGCGTCTACCAATTCCGCCACAGGGGCCTAGCGCGTTAGCCAAAGGCACAGTGCGCTAAAAGCCGGCGGAATATAGCGGGCGGTGACTGCCGGTCAACCCGCAGCCCGCCGGGAATACAGCGGCGCCGTTCTTAAGTCGCGGGAAGCGCGTCAGAGCACTCCGGGTTGATCGCGCCCGCCTCGACAGTGCCGTTTGCGCAGGTTAGGACGCTCACACAGGAGATCGCCGTGACATCCGAGTCCGCAACCCCCTCCAAAGCGCGAGGCGACGCCAATGCTATGCTGGTCGCCGCGCTCGCGATCACCGCGATTGCGGCCGCCACCCTGGCGGGCGCCTGGTTCTTTCAGCTGGTGCTGGATATCCGACCCTGTCCGCTCTGTCTGGAGCAGCGCTACGCATATTACCTGGTGGTCCCGCTCGGTGCGTTGGTTGCGCTCGGCAGCGCCAGGGACGCGCCGCGCGCCGTATTGGTTGCGGGCTTCGCCATCATAACGCTGGCAACGCTGTGGAATGCCGGCCTCGGCGCCTATCATTCGGGGGTCGAATGGGGCCTGTGGCAGGGGCCGACTGAATGCACCGGTCCGGTCGGCAATCTCGGCAGCGCGGGCAATCTGCTGGAGCGTCTCGATTCGGCGAAGGTGATTCGCTGCGACG
>VAZS01000184.1 GCA_005884855.1 Alphaproteobacteria bacterium
CAGGCGCATGTCGATTGCAACGATGTCGCGCGAGAACAGCCGCTCTTCCTTGTCGAGCTTGCTCAGTGCGGCCAGCGCATTGCCCACGTCATTTTCGGGTAGCCTTATATCGAGCCCGTCCTTGAGCCTCAGATTCCAGCGTCGCTCGCCGACAAAAATCGCGGCCTTTGTCGCCGACCGCACCTGCGGATAGCGGCCCAGCAGCGCGAGGAAATCCCGCGCGCGGGTTTCGGCGCCCCTGCCGACCACCAGCGGCAGCGAGATGAAGCGGCGCGACAGATAGGACTCAAGCACCGCGCCATCGTCGGCGATCACTGAAAGGCGGCCATCCTGCTGCCAAAGCGCAAAGGGCGAGCGCTCGACCAGATCGATCTGCAGCTGGCCGGGATAAAGCTTCTGCACGGCGGCATCGGCGATCCAGGAATTGGATTTCAACCTCTCGCGCACCGCGGCGGCGTCGAGGAACAGTAACGATGAGCGGCCATTGACGCCGCCAATCGCCAACACTTCATCCTGGGTGAGTTGCTTGCGGCCGTTGATGCCGACGGTGGTGATGCGAAATCCCGCGTAGTTTGCGACCGCATTGCGGGTGTCACTCAAAGCCGAGGTGAATTCGGCGACATGGCCGCCCCTTACCAGGCCCAAGCCGGCGCTGCCCAACAGCAAAAGCATCGTCGCGGTGACACCGGCGCGATTTGGCAGGTAACGCTCCATGAGCGCGATGAGCCGGTGCGAGGACTCGCGCTTTCTCGACGATGCGGAGACCCGACGGAAACCGAGCCACTCGCGCCAGGATAAATCCGCAGCGATGGCGGCTTTCAGATCAGCTTGGGGCCCCGGCGATCGCGGCGATCGAGCGAGGCGTCCTGCACCATCCATTGCACAAGCTCGTCAAGGTTATGCCCGCAAACGCTTGCGAGTTCTGGCGTCGATGCGCTGGTCGCGGCGGAAAATCCGCACGGCTAACGCCCCGGCAGCTCAAGCGCCACATGCGCCGCCAGCGTTAACCTTCGGACTTCCTGGTAAACAAATGGTAAAGCGGGTGCAGGCAGGACGTGATTTCATCCGCCTGTGGAGTAGTTTGCCTGAAAATCGTAAATTTTTAGCGATTGACGGGCTCGACCGGTCCCCGCACAGACTGCGACAGCGCGGATTGCGCTACTTGCCCGCGCGTTTTGCCGCCAGCGCGATCTGATGTTGCAGGAAATCGCGGAATTCGATCCCTTGGGCCTTGAGCGACTTCGGATAGAGCGAAGCCTTGGTCAAACCCGGCAAGGTGTTGGTTTCGAGATAAACCGGCCCCTGCTCGGTAACGATGAAATCTGAACGGGAATAGCCGCTGCACGACAACGCCCGGTGCGCCTTGATTGCCTGATCCATGATTTGCTGGTTGATGCCGGGCGCAAAACGCCCCGGACAAATCTCCTGAGTGGCTTTGGCCAGATACTTCGCCCGATAGTCGAACGCGCCCTCGTCGGGGATGATCTCGATTGTCGGGAGTGGCAAGAGCGCGCCGTCCGGCTGCTCCAGAACGCCGCAGGTCGCCTCGATACCTGCGATGAACGGTTCGATCAAATACTCTTCGGTTTTCGTCGCGCGACGAACGGCAGTGAGATCCTGCTTTGCATTGACGAATATAAGACCATAGCTCGAGCCGTCCCGCACCGGCTTGGCAATCAGCTTCCCGTATTTGAAAAGCGCCGCCTCGGCGTCTTCCAGCGTCACGCCCGGCGGCGCTTTCACGCCCGCGATCTCGGCAAAGCGCTTGGCGGCGATTTTGTCGAACGCCAGATGCGAGGATGCCGAGCCGGATCCGGTGAATGCGAGGCCGCGCATTTCGCACATCGCCTGAAGCTCACCGTTCTCAGCGGAGCCGCCATGGAGCCCAAGCACTAGCAAGCGATTCTCGGCCATTGCTTTATCGAGCGCGTGTTCGATGTCACCGAGGCCGGTCGTGCCTGGCCTGAATGGCTCCTCAAACGGCCGCAAATGATTGAGGAGCGCCTGCGGCCGGATTTCATGCACGGTGTCATCGACATCCCAGAACCACAGGTCAGCGTCCGGCAAAGCCGAATGTAGCGCCTGGGCCGTGGCCACCGACACCAGCCGCTCCTTGTTCGTGCCTCCGAAGAGAATGGTGATCCGCATCAGTTTCGTCCGATCCCGATCCGCTTGATTTCCCAGTGTAGCTCAATTCCGCAATGTTCTTTCACCCGCGCGCGAACGGTTTCGCCAAGCGTTTCGATATCGTGGCCGCTAGCACTGCCGGTGTTGATCAGGAAATTGCAGTGTATTTCCGACACCTGCGCGCCGCCTACCCGCAAGCCCCGGCAACCTGCGGCGTCGATCAGCTTCCAGGCGCTTTGGCCCGGCGGGTTCTTGAATGTCGAACCCCCGGTCTTTTCGCGGATCGGCTGCGCGGCTTCGCGGTGATTTTGCACCTCGTCCATCCGCGCCCGGATCGCCTCCGGCGCGGCGACCTGCCCGCGAAAGCGCGCCGAGGTGAAAATAACCGAAGTGTCGGCGCCGCTGTTTCGATAAACGAATTTCATCTCCGCGTTCGAAAGCACGTGTTTTTTGCCGTCGCGACCGATGCCGACAGCTTCGATCAGGACGTCTTTGGTCTCCGCGCCATTAGCGCCGGCATTCATGCGCAGCGCACCGCCTATGGTGCCCGGAATGCCGAAAAAAAATTCCAGCCCGCTCAAGCTGCTGGCCGCCGCGGTTTCCGCTACGCGCCGGTCGAGCGCGGCGGCCCCGGCGCTGACGACGTCGGCTTTGGCTTCGGTTTCGCCAAAGCCGCGCGGACTTAGCCGGATCACCACGCCGGGGATGCCGCCGTCCCGCACGATCAGATTTGAGCCGACGCCGACGACGCAAACCGGCAGTTCGCCTGGCAAGCGCGTCAGGAAATAGGCGAGATCATCTTCATCCAATGGCGTGAACAGCGCCTGCGCCGGGCCTCCAACCCGAAACCATGTCAGCTCCGCGAGCGACTGGTTCGGCAACAGCCGTCCACGCAAGCCCGGCATCGCGGCTTTGAGGTCGCGGGTGATGTCGGGAAAGCTCATGCGAACCCGTCAGCGTATTCGAAACGGTCATGGCCGGGCTTGTCCCGGCCATCCACGTCCTGCACTATATAAGGATGCCCTTTGGATACGTTTATGTTCTGAGTAATCGACCGAACGGCATCCGCTATGTCGGATCGACTGTCCAATAAAGACGTGGATGGCCGGGACAGGCCCGGCCATGACGAGAATAGCGTGCTCACCCCATCGCCTTCAATTGGCCCGGCAATTCGTAAGCCCACTGCGTGATATTGCCGGCGCCGAGGCAGACGACATAGTCGCCCGGCCCGGCGATGCCGCTGATGACGCCGGCGAGATCCGCCGGCTTCTGCAGCGGAATCACTTCCCGATGGCCATGCGCGCGAAGGCCCAGCACAAAATGTTCGCGGTCGATCCCGGGAATCGGCGCCTCGCCGGCCGGATAAACCTCGGCGACGACGACCGTATCGGCGTCGTTGAAACAAGTGCAGAATTCCTCAAACAGCGATTGCAAGCGGGTGAACCGATGCGGCTGCACCACGGCGATGATTTTGCCGTTGGTGGAATCCCTCGCCGCCTTCAGCACCGCGGCGATCTCGACGGGGTGATGGCCGTAATCATCGATGATGGTGACGCCATTCCACTCGCCGGTACGGGTAAAGCGCCGTCGCACTCCGCCGAACGCTGCAATTGCCTTGCGTATAGTATCGTGCGAAAGCCCCAGTTCATGTGCGACGGCGATCGCCGCAGTGGCATTGAGGGCGTTGTGCCGGCCCGGCATCGGCAGATGCAGATCGGCGATCTCATGCGCCACCTCGGTCTTGCGATCGCGGAAGGCGAGCTTGAAGCTGGAGCCGCCCGCAGACGGATTGAAATCGATCAGCCGCACGTCGGATTGCGGATTTTCGCCATAGGTGATGATGCGCCTGTCCTCGATCTTGCCGACCAGGGTCTGCACCACCGCGTGGTCGATGCACATGACGGCGAACCCGTAGAACGGCACGTTCTCGACGAAATTGCGGAATGCCTCCTGCACGGCCTCGAAGGTCTTGAAGTGATCGAGATGCTCGGGATCGACATTGGTGACGATGGCGACATCGGCCGGCAGTTTCAGGAAGGTGCCGTCGCTCTCGTCGGCTTCCACCACCATCCATTCACCGGCGCCAAGCCGCGCGTTGGTGCCGTAAGCATTAATGATGCCGCCATTGATCACCGTCGGATCGAGATCTCCTGCGTCAAGCAGGGCTGCGACCATCGAGGTGGTCGTAGTCTTGCCGTGAGTGCCCGCGATCGCAACGCAGCTCTTCAACCGCATCAGCTCGGCCAGCATTTCGGCGCGGCGCACAACCGGAATGCGCTGGGCGCGCGCGGCCAGCAGTTCGGGATTGTCGCGCTTGATCGCGGTCGACACCACCACCACATCGGCCCCGGCGAGGTTCTCGGGCTTATGACCGATGCTGATCCTGATGCCCTTGTCGCGGAGACGATTGACGTTGGCGCTCTCGAAGGCGTCGGAGCCCTGCACGGAGTAGCCGAGATTGCACAGCACCTCGGCGATGCCGCTCATCCCGATACCCCCGATCCCGACGAAGTGGATGGGTCCGATCTCGCGCGGTAGCCTCATGAAGCTGTCCCCGTGTTGGGTGTACTGGATGCCCCGCTTTCGCGGCAGATGACAAGCGCAATATTGCGCGCCTTCGCCTACATTCCGGCCACTTTCATCACCAAGTCGGCCAGCCGTTCGGCGGCGTCGAGCCGACCGACGCTACGGGCGTTGGCCGCCATCGCGGCCAGTCGCGCGGGCTCGGCCGCCAACGCCGAGATTTCCGCCGCCAGCCGGTCCGGTGTGAAATCGGCCTGCGCAATCCGGATTGCGCCGTTGGCCTGCGCCAGTACACCGGCATTGGCGAACTGGTCCTGATCGATCGAGCCGGGCAGCGGCACCAGGATCGACGGGCGCCCGATGGCGGCAAGCTCGGCCACCGTACCGGCGCCCGAGCGCGAGACCACCAAATCGTGCGATGCGAGCCGCGCGGGCAGATCGCTGAAGAACGGCGCCAGTTCGGCGTTGATTTTGAGGCGGTCATAAACCGCGCGCACCCGCGCCATATCTTCTTCGCGCACCTGCTGCGTCAGAACCAGC
>VAZS01000185.1 GCA_005884855.1 Alphaproteobacteria bacterium
GCTCGGAATAAACTAGCTGGCAGCGCGCCGCTGACTATCGCGTTCCCGCGCCACGAGCAGACGTTTCCGATGTTGACGGCGCCAGAGATCGCGCGCATGCGCCGGTTCGGCGACATCAAGACCTACAAGCCAGGCGAAAAACTGTTCGAGACCGGCAAGCCCGGACCGGGCATGTTCGTCGTGCTGTCCGGGCATGTTGCGATCACCCAGCGCGATGGCCTCGGTCACGTCACCCCCGTCATCGATCAGGGGCCTGGGCAATTCCTCGCCGAAATCGGGCAACTCTCGGGCCGCGTCGCGCTGGTCGATGGCCATGCCGAAGGCGATGTCGAAACGCTTCTGATCGCGCCGGAACGTTTGCGCGCGCTTTTGGTCGCCGAAGCCGATCTCGGCGAACGCATCATGCGCGCGCTGATCCTGCGTCGGGTAAACCTCATCCAGGGCGGCGTCGGCGGTCCCGTGCTGATCGGACCTTCGAATTCCAGTGGCGTCATCCGCCTGCGAAGTTTTCTGACCCGCAACGGCTTTCCGCATCATCTGCTCGATCCGGAGCGGGAGCACGATGCCGCGGAACTGATCGCGCGCTATTCGCCCTCGCCTTCGGATTGGCCGCTGGTGGTGGCCGTCGATGGTTCCGTGCTTCGCAATCCCGGCGAATCCGAACTCGCCCGTGCGCTTGGCATGATCGGCGGTCCGACCGGCGACAAGATATATGATGCCGCTATCGTAGGCTGCGGGCCTGCCGGTCTCGCCACCGCCGTGTACGCGGCTTCGGAAGGTCTCTCCGTCGTCGTGCTGGATGCCCGCGCTTTCGGCGGCCAGGCCGGGGCCAGTGCGCGCATCGAGAACTATCTCGGCTTTCCCACGGGAATATCAGGCCAGGCGCTCGCCGGCCGCGCCTTTACCCAGGCCCAGAAATTCGGCGCAGACACCATGATTCCGATGAGCGTCAAGGCACTGGATTGCGCCCGCAGGGACGGCGACTTTGCGCTGGCGCTGGATGGCGGCGAGACGTTGCGCGCGCGCTCGGTCGTGGTGGCGAGCGGAGCGCGCTATCGGCGGCCGGAGATCGAGAATCTCAGTACGTTCGAAGGCCGCGGCGTCTGGTACTGGGCGTCGCCGATCGAGGCTCGGCTTTGCGCGGATCAGGAAATCGTGCTCGTCGGCGGCGGCAATTCGGCCGGGCAGGCCGCGGTTTTTCTGTCCGGCCATGCCCGCAAGGTCCACATGGTGATCCGCGGCGGACTTGGCGCAAGCATGTCGCGCTATCTGATCGAGCGCATCGAGGCCACGCCGAACATCGAGCTGGTATTCAATACCGAGGTGGTCGGACTTGACGGCAGCGCCTTGTCGCTGGAAAGCGTGCGCTGGCGCAGCCGCTTATCGGGCGAAGAGAGCACCGAGGAGATCAGCAATCTCTTCCTGTTCGCTGGCGCGGATCCCGCCACCGGCTGGCTCGATGGCTGCGGCGTCGCGCTTGATCGCGCCGGTTTCGTGGTCACCGGCGCCCAGTCGGACCGAAATCAGGGCAGGCTGGTGCCGCCGCTGGAAACCTCGGTGCCGGGCGTGTTCGCGGTTGGAGACGTACGCTCGGGATCGGTCAAGCGGGTCGGCGGCGCCATCGGCGAGGGCGCGCAGGTGGTAGCGGCGCTGCACGGATTTCTCGGCGATACCGCGAAGCCAGCGCTTTAGTGAAGTTGGGGCAGTAGCAATTTCCGATTCGGAGTCGTAGCATCCGTCTGTCTTTTTAAAGTGGGAGCGCTCCATGATTCTCGGTATGAGTCTATCCACCTTTACTGCTTTTCACGTGATCATAAGCTTGATCGCGATCCTTTCCGGCCTCTTCGTCATGTTTGGGCTGCTCGGCTCCAACAGGAGGCCGAGCCTGACCGCCACATTCCTGCTGTTTACGATTCTGACCAGCGCCACCGGCTTCCTGTTTCCGTTCGACAAGCTGCTGCCCTCGCACATGATCGGAATTGTTTCGCTGCTGCTGTTGGGGATCGCGTGCATTGCGCTCTATGTCATGAAGCTTTCGGGTGCGTGGCGCTGGATCTATGTGCTGACCGCGATGATCGCGCTCTATCTCAACGTATTCGTGCTGGTGATCCAAAGTTTCCTGAAGCTAGCTCCGCTGCACACGCTAGCACCCAGCATCCCGCCAAGCGAGCCGCCGTTCGCCGTCGCCCAAGGCATCGTGCTTCTGTTCTTCGTCGTTGTGATCATAGGCGCGGTCCGGCGATTCCGTCCCGCTCCGGTTTACGTCTGATAGTTGACGATGAGGGTCGTTCTTTTCGGCGCCACCGGCATGGTCGGGCAGGGCGTGTTGCGCGAATGCCTGCTCGATCCTGAGATCGAGAGTGTTCTCGCGGTCGGGCGCAGCCCCACCGGACAGCGACACGCCAAGCTGCACGAAATCGTCCACAATGATTTTCTGGATTTTTCTCGCATCGAATCGCAACTGGCCGGCTACGACGCTTGTTTCTTCTGCCTCGGCGTCTCATCGATTGGCATGAGCGAGGAGCAGTATCGGCGTTTGACCTACGACATCACGCTTGCGGCGGCGAGGACGCTGGCAAAACTGAATCCGCAGATGGTGTTCATCTATGTCACCGGACGCGGCACCGACTCGAGCGAACGCGGCAAGCTGATGTGGGCGCGGGTCAAGGGCAAAACCGAGAACGATTTGCTCAAGCTGCCGTTCAAGGCGGCCTATATGTTTCGTCCCGCCGGCATCCAGCCGCTGCATGGCATCCGGTCAAAGACCGGCTGGGTCCAGGCGATCTATGTCGGGACCGCGCCGCTGCTGTCGCTGCTCAATCGCCTGACCCCGACATACATGACCACCACCGAACAGGTCGGCCGCGCCATGATCAAGGTGGCGCGAGACGGCTATCCCAAGCCGGTGCTGGAAAGTGACGACATTAATCGGATGTAGGTTTACGGGCTGGTTGGAGGAACCAGCGCGGCAGCTGTGCCATTGAGTGTCGGAAAAGCTTGTTCACCCCGGCACTTAACATCACCTTGAACTGCGTAACAGAGGGGACTGCGCCCGGAATTAGGTGTTTAAAGCCATCTAAATCCCATCAAATAGCCGCAAATTTCAAGCTTTTGCCATGATCGAGACCATTGGCTCTATAGTTTGTGCATAGCAAAAAAGGGATTGGCGTGGATCGCATTCGCATTATCGGCGGCAGCAAGCTCAACGGCACCATTCCGATCTCGGGCGCAAAGAATGCCGCGCTGCCCCTGATGATCGCGGGGCTTTTAAGCGAGGAAACCCTGATCCTGGACAATGTGCCGCGGCTTGCCGATGTCGCCCAGCTGCAGCGCATTCTGGGCAATCATGGCGTCGACATCATGTCGGCGGGCAAGCGCCCCGGCGATCACGAATATCAGGGACAGACCCTGCACATTTCGGCGGCCAACATCATCGATACCACGGCGCCGTACGAGCTGGTGTCGCGAATGCGCGCCAGCTTCTGGGTGATCGCGCCGCTGCTGGCGCGGATGCATGAGGCCAAGGTGTCGCTGCCCGGAGGCTGCGCGATCGGCACCCGGCCGGTCGATTTGCTGATTATGGCGCTGGAGAAGCTCGGCGCCGAGCTCACCATCGACGGCGGTTACGTAATCGCGAAGGCCCCCGGCGGGCTCAAGGGTGCAACCATCGATTTTCCCAAGGTCACCGTGAGCGGCACCCAAGTCGCCATGATGGCGGCGACACTCGCCAACGGCGCCACCGTGATCAGCAACGCCGCCTGCGAGCCGGAGATACTCGACGTCGCCGACTGCCTCAACAAGATGGGCGCGCGCATCTCCGGCGCGGGCACGCCTCGCATGGTTATCGACGGAGTGACCAAGCTTCACGGTGCCCGCCACACCGTTCTGCCAGACCGCATCGAGACCGGCACCTATGCAATGGCCGTGGCGATGACCGGTGGCGACGTGCAGCTATCCGGCGCGCGCCCCGAACTGCTGCAATCGGCGCTCGACGTGCTGACCATGGCCGGGGCGATCGTCACGTCAAACAACCAGGGCATCCGCGTGGTGCGCAACGGCGCCGCGATCGCGCCGGTGACGGTTTCCACCGCGCCGTTTCCGGGTTTTCCCACCGACCTTCAGGCCCAACTGATGGCGCTGATGGCATGTGCCAAGGGCTCCTCGCAGATCACCGAGACGATTTTCGAAAACCGTTTCATGCACGTCCAGGAACTGGCGCGGTTCGGCGCGCGTATTCATCTCGATGGCGAAACCGCCACCATCGAGGGTATCGCGAAGCTGCGCGGCGCGCCCGTGATGGCGACCGACCTGCGCGCCTCGGTGTCGCTGGTAATTGCGGGGCTCGCCGCCGAAGGCGAAACCATGGTCAACCGAGTCTATCATCTGGACCGTGGCTTCGAGCGGCTCGAGGAAAAGCTGTCGGCCTGCGGCGCTTCGATCGAGCGCATCAGCGACTGAGGTTTAGAGGTGCTATCGTGACGGCCCGGCTCAAATTGATCGCGCTCGATGCCGACGATCTGGCCGTTATCTCAGCGCACGTCCAGGATGCCCGCGTGCAGATCTGCGATATCATCTGGCGGCAAGACGAAAAGCGGCTGGTGGTCGGCATGAGCCGGCTCGACTGGGAGCAGACACTACAAGGCGAGACCTCCCCGCGCAGGCTGATCGCGGCGCTGCGCTTCGATCGGGTGCTGTCGTGCAAGTCGCGCAACCTCGATCTGGAGAGCAGGGATGCCGCACTTGATCTACTCGGAATCGAGTTTCACCCCGCCGAGGCGCCGAGCGGCAGTGCGCTGCTGCTGTTTAGCC
>VAZS01000186.1 GCA_005884855.1 Alphaproteobacteria bacterium
AAGGACGAGCGCAATCTCGACAAGTTCGATCGTGTGTTCGGCACTGTGTTCAAGGGCCTCGAGAGCCTGCTCGACGCGATGGAGAAGGCGGATATCCCTGCCGAATGGCTGAAGAAGCTCGCGGAAAAATATCTCACCGAAGAGGAAAAGAAGCAGATCGAGGCGATGGGCTGGGACAAGCTCATGGAGACGCTTCGGCAAAGGCTGAAGGAGCAGCAGGGCCGGCATCAGGGCGGCAACAAATGGATCGGTACCGCCGGCACCTCGCCGTTCGGCGCGCACGGTTACAACCCGGAAGGCGTGCGGATCGGGCAGGAGAAGAACCGCAATTTCCGCGCCGTGAAAGTGTGGGACCGCCGCGAGTTCAAAGACCTCGACGGCAATGTCGAACTCGGCATCCGCAACATCAAGATTGCGCTGCGCAGGCTGCGCAAATTCGCCCGCACTGGCGCGCCCGACGAACTCGATCTCGACACCACCATCAAGGAAACCGCCAACCACGGCTATCTCGACGTGCATATGCGGCCGGAGCGGCGCAACGCAGTCAAGGTGCTGGTGTTCTTCGATATCGGCGGCTCGATGGATTCCCACATCGAGCAGGTCGAGGAACTGTTCTCCGCGGCAAAGACCGAATTCAAGCACATGGAATATTTCTACTTCCACAACTGCCTGTACGAAGGCGTGTGGAAGCAGAACCGCCGCCGCTTCACCGACCGCACCCCGACCTGGGACGTGCTGCACAAATATCCGCACGACTACAAGGTGGTGTTCGTGGGTGACGCCTCAATGTCGCCTTACGAGATCATGGTGCCTGGCGGCTCGGTCGAGCATGTCAACGAGGAAGCCGGATCGGTATGGCTCGAGCGCATCACGCGAACGTATCCGCACGCGGTGTGGCTCAATCCCGTGGCGCAGCGGCATTGGGATTATTCGGAATCGACCACTATCATCCGCAGACTGTTCTCCGAGCGCATGTTTCCGATCACTATCGAAGGGCTTGAAGGCGCGATGAAGGAGCTGGTGCGGTGACGCAAACTGATGGTCATTCCGGACAGTCCGCGACGCGGGTTGATCCGGAATCTCGATGCAATAGAAACCGAGCGAGATTCCGGGTTCGATGCTTTCGCATCGCCCGGGGATGACGCCTTTAGAGGCGTCTGGACGATATTCCGAAAGGTCCCATTCATGCCCCAGACCATCCACCGCGGCATCAAGGCTCTGATGGACGAGGCCAATGCCGAGATCGAAACCGTAAGCGCGGCAGACGCGATCAAGATCGCGCACGATGGTGACGTGGTGATCGTCGATATCCGCGATCCCCGCGAGATCGAGCGCGACGGCCGAATTCCCGGCGCGTTCTCCTGCACGCGCGGCATGCTGGAGTTTTGGATCGATCCGGCGAGCCCCTATGCCAAGCCGATATTTCAGCAGGACAAGAAATTCATTTTTCATTGCGCCGGCGGAATGCGATCGGCGCTGGCGGCGAAAACCGCCCAAGACATGGGGCTGAAGCCGGTCGCGCATATGGGCGGCGGCTTCGCCGCCTGGCGCGACGCCGGCGGTCCGGTCGAGAAGGTCGAGCCGAAGAAGAAATCGTAGATCGTCGGCCGTAGGTCATCACGCCCTGCATTGCGCGGCTTTGTACCGGGCGTCTTCTTCCTGAGGGATATTCATAGATGACTCCACCAACTGACGATCCGCTGGTCTCAACCGATTGGCTCGCCGCCCATATCGACGATCCCAAAGTCAGGATCATTGACGCGTCCTATAAAATGCCGGGCGTATTGCCGCTGCCGTCGGACGATTATCTTCGCACCCATATTCCGGGCGCGGTGTTTTTCAATGTCAACACCATTGCCGATCCGGACGATCCGCGGCCGCACATGTTTCCCAACGAAAAACAGTTCGCGCGCGATGTGTCGGCGCTCGGTATTTCCTCAGGCGATACCGTGGTGGCGTATGATTCCGGGGGATGGGTCGCGGCCCCGCGAGCGTGGTGGATGTTCCTCTCGTTTGGGCATAGCAACGTGAAGGTGCTGGACGGCGGCTTGCAGAAATGGCTGCGTGAAGGACGCCCGACGCATTCCGGTCAGGTCACTCCCAAGCCGGGGAAATTCCATGCCAAGCTCGATCCCAGCTTCGTCCGCAGCAGGCAGCAACTGCTCGGGAATCTCGAAACCCGCGCCGAACAAGTGCTGGACGCACGGCCGCGTCCACGCTTCGAGGGCACCGTGGCCGAGCCGTGGCCGGGCCGCCGTTCCGGCCACATCCCGGGCAGCCGCAACTTGCCATACGCCGAACTGTTCGATTCCAGCACCGGCACTATGAAGTCGCTGGACGATTTACGGCAAGCGTTCGCGGATGCAGGGGTGGACACCGCAAAACCGATCGTCACGAGCTGCGGGTCCGGCGTCTCCGCGTTGGTATTGACGCTGGCGCTTTACCGGCTCGGAGCGCGCGGTACCGCGCTTTATGACGGCTCATGGGCCGAATGGGGTCTGCCCGACGGACCGCCGGTCGCGACTGGCCCGGCCTGATTGAGCGGGTGCGCGCGCCGGCGGCGGCTGAATCAACGGTTGGGCGAACGAATCGATCGCCGGCTGCGGCGCCAGTTGCAGCTGGCGGGCCCGAGCGGCGGCAATCCTGCGGCGATAGGCAGCCTGCCGTGCCTGCAGACGCTTCTTGAGGGCGTCCTTGTCCTGCTTTGCGCTCGCGGCCTGGGCTAGCGGTTTAGAGTCCACCGTAACCGATGGGCTGTCCAGATTCGCGATCATCCTTGTCAAACCGGTCTCGCTGTCCGGCGAAGCTGGCGCGCTCGCTTGAAAGGAGGCAGCCGCATCGGCTTCCGTGATCGTTTCGTTCGCAGCCGGCTCCGCTGGGATTTTTGCGGACTTGTTGCTTGATGCGATTCCGGCTTCGATGGCGGAAACCTGCGCCACGATCGTGAATGCATGCGCGGCGGGCGTTTCGCTTGGTGCCGGGGCTGCCGGACTTTGCGCGGAAGTTTGCACCGTAATTGTCGGGAGTTCGGTGTTTACGATCGCCGGTGGCGATGCCTCCTTCAGCTTCACCTCAGCGACACTCTCGTATGCTTGCGCAGCCACCGATGCTTGCTCATTCCGCTCTGGTTTGGCCGGCGCCTGCTCGGGTGCTGCAATGTCGAGAGCCACTTCCGCCGGAATTGCGGAAACATTCACGGAGGAAGCGTCCGCCGCTTTATCCGAGCGCGATGGTTCGGCGCGAAGCAGCGAGAGCACCGGCCTTAAGCCTTCAGCCTGTTGGGTGAACGTGGCCTCGGGGCTGGCGCGCAAGTAGGGAGTGCCGGCAAATTGCTCGTGGGCGGCGCGCAACAGCGCCGCGGCGCCGAGTCCGAAGATCAGTATCGACGTCGACAGCACGATCGCGGCAAGCAGAAAACGGAAGCCGGGCAGCATGGACAACGAAATCCGCCTTCGCCTTGGTATGCGAAAGCCCTTGAGCATCTGGGAACGCGGTGATCACATCGGCCCTGTTCGTGACGCATCGGACACCAGCGCGCACCGAATCAGGCCGATTTAGAATACCGTAACGTTCATCGCCGCGTTCGTTACAAATCGGCGGATAGATGGAGTCTGGCGCGCCGGGAAAGCTTTCGTGATCAGGTGAGGCTTGCTTGCAACGGAGGTCCGGGTCATTACGGACTCCCCCGAATCTGGCGCGATTTAGCCGGATTTGTCTTGAATGCGCCGCTATCTTCGGCCACTCAGCCGTTAACCTTCCGGTGTCGGCTTGGGGACTATACAAGAGCGATGATGAACACACGCATTCTAACGATCTGTGCTGCTCTGGCCACCGGCGCGGCGGCAAGCTCGCTCGCTCTCGCGCAGAGCTATCCGGCGCCTTCAGGTCCGATCTATTCGACGGCTCCGCAGCCTTATCCGCCCATCGGCTATCCGTCGGACTATCGCCGTGACGTGCCGGATTTCGACTCGCTCGAAGATGACGAGGCGCCCAGCGCGTTGAGTTCGACCGCACTGCCGCCACCCGGGCCCGTCCTTTCGCCCCAAGATCCGCGCTATGGCCGTCCCGATTCCCGCCCGGTGTATTCCGAACGCGGCGTGCCGACCGGTCCGATCCTTTCGCCCGATGATCCGCGCTATGGCCGTCCCGATTCCCGCCCGGTGTATTCCGAGCGCGGCGTGCCGACCGGGCCGATCCTTTCGCCTGAGGATCCGCGCTATGGCCGTCCCGATTCCCGCCCGGT
>VAZS01000187.1 GCA_005884855.1 Alphaproteobacteria bacterium
GACTCCTATATCCGCGCGCTCAAGCGCCACGAGCTGGTGTTCGGCGTTGGCCCCGCCGGCACCGGCAAGACCTGGCTCGCGGTGGCGCACGCCGCCCAATTATTCGAGCGCAAGGAAGTCGATCGCATCATCCTGTCGAGGCCCGCGGTCGAAGCCGGCGAGAGGCTCGGCTTCCTGCCCGGAGATTTGCGCGAGAAAGTCGACCCTTATCTGCGGCCGATCTATGACGCGCTTTATGACCTGATGGATTCCCGAATAGTCGAGCGCGCTCTGCAGGCCGGCGAAATCGAGATCGCGCCGCTTGCCTTCATGCGCGGCCGCACGCTTACCAACGCCGCCATCATTCTGGACGAGGCGCAGAACACCACCTCGATGCAGATGAAGATGTTCCTGACCCGGCTTGGCGAGAACAGCCGCATGATCATTACCGGCGACCCCTCTCAGGTCGATCTGCCCAACGGCCAGACCTCGGGTCTGGCGGAGGCCGCCAAACTGCTCGATGGCGTCGAGGGTATAGCGCAAGTGAAATTCACGGCGGAAGACGTGATCCGCCATGAGCTGGTGGCGCGGATCGTCGCCGCCTATGAGGGATCGCCGCAACGGCCGTCAACCCGCAAAGCTTGATGTCAAAATCTGCGGCCAGGCGGGCGCCGGAAGCGATTTCGGAACACAACAGAAATTCTGGAGCGATGGCGCAATCTGCCCTTCCTATCACCGAGGTTCTCGTCGTCGCCGATTGCTGGCTGAACGAACCCGACGTCGAAGCGGTGATTCAGCGCGCGATTGCGGTCGCGGCCGAGATGGTCGATGCGGATACCAGCGAGGCCGAGCTGGCTGTGATGCTGACCGACGACGGCGGAATTCGCACATTGAACAAGAATTGGCGCGGCCTCGACAAGCCGACCAACGTGCTGTCGTTTCCGGCGCTGCAACTGACCACCGAGCGCAGCTCGCAGGACGCGCCGCGCATGCTCGGCGACATCGCCATTGCCTATGAAACGACGCGCAGGGAAGCCGATGACGAGCAGAAGCGGTTCGACCATCATCTCAGCCATTTGGCGATCCATGGTTTCCTGCATTTGATCGGCTACGATCACGAAAAAGACCAAGACGCCGAAACCATGGAAACTCTGGAGCGGGAGATTCTGGCACAACTCGATATTCCCGACCCTTACGCCGAGCGGGAGCGGATGGACTGATATGGCGGACTCCGAACCGACCCATGACAACCCGCGCAATACGCGCAACCTGCCGGCAGTGGTGCCGCAAGGCCAGGTCATGCGTCCGGTCGCCGAAAACTGGCTGGCGCGGGCGATTCGCGCGCTGTTCGGGTGGAAGCCGGGATCGGTCCGCGACGACCTGCAGGTCGTGCTCGATGCCTCAATGCCGGACGAGGTGGGTTTTTCCGCGATCGAGCGCACGATGCTGCGCAACATTCTCGGACTTCATGAACGGCGCATCGCCGATGTCATGATCCATCGCGCCGACATCATCGCGGTCAAGCGCGACATCCCGCTCGGCGAATTGATGAGCCTGTTCGAAAGCGCAGCGCATTCGCGCCTGGTGGTCTACAACGATACGCTCGATGATCCCGAGGGCATTGTCCACATCCGCGATCTCCTGGCGTTCATGACCGCAAGAGCGCGCGCTCCCGACCCAGGCAAGACCAAACGCAAGAAACCGTTCCCCGCGGGTCTTGATCTGCGCGCAGTCGATCTCGCGCTGCCGCTTTCAGAGGCCAACATCATTCGAAAGCTGCTGTTTGTGCCGCCATCCATGCGCGCAATCGATTTGTTGGCCCAGATGCAGGCCTCGCGCATCCATTTGGCCCTGGTGGTTGACGAATATGGCGGCACCGATGGGCTGGTCTCGATCGAGGACATCGTTGAACAGATCGTCGGCGAGATCGACGACGAGCATGATAGCGATGAACCGCCGGCGATCGTGCGGCAGGTTGACAACTCTTTCATCGCTGACGCGCGAGCCAGGCTCGATGACGTCCGCACCGTCATCGGGGAGGATTTTGTCACTGGCGAAGCCGGCGAAGAGGTCGAGACGCTCGGCGGCTATCTCGTAACCCATGTAGGCCGACTGCCGGTGCGCGGTGAAGTTATTTCAGGCCCTGGCAATTACGAGATCGAAGTGCTCGATGCCGATCCGAGGCGCGTCAAGCGGCTCCGCATCGCCCCGCGCAAGGAGCGTCCGCCTGCACGCTCGCAGCGCGAGGGCCGTCGCCGCGAGCCAGCAACACCGGAGCCAGCAGCGCAGGAGCCAAGTCATCCTCAGGCCAATGACCATGCAAACCCGTCGCCCGGCGATGGAGCCGGTCCGCAGTGATGGGGCGAGATAAACTCCGCAGGTTTATTGTTGCGATCATTTTGGCCTGGGGCTGGAAGCGCGTCGCCCTCGCGCTTGCGGCTGGCGCGCTGTCGGCGCTCGCGATGCCGCCGTTCAATGCATGGCCCATATTGTTCGTCACCTTTCCGGTCGTGCTGTGGCTGATCGATGGGTCCGGAGCCGGAAGGCTGCGTGGCGTGCCCGCGGCGGCTTTGGCCGGCTGGTGGTTCGGGCTGGGCTATTTCGTGCCCGGACTTTACTGGCTCGGCTATGCATTCCTGGTCGACGCATCGACCTTCGCTTGGCTGATGCCGTTCGCGGTGCTGGGTCTGCCGGCTTACCTGGCGCTATTTCCCGCCGTTGGTTTTGCGTTGGCACGGCTGATCTGGACCAGAGACGGCTCGCGCGTGATCGCGCTTGCTATCGGTCTGACACTTAGCGAATGGCTGCGGGCCCATGTCCTCACCGGATTTCCATGGAATACGTTCGGCTACGCCCTGACCGAACCGCTGGCGCTGGCGCAGACGGCCTCGCTGATTGGTCTTTGGGGATTGACGTTTCTGAGCGTCGCGATCTTCGCCAGTCCGGCCGCGTTGATGGACGGAAAATTGGGCGCGCGCAAACGATGGATCGGACCGGCAGTCGCCGTGTCGCTGCTGGTTGCAATGGGCATTTTCGGTGGCGTTCGCCTCAGCCTGCAGCCGACCGCGATGCTGACAGAGGTCAAGCTGCGGATCATGCAGCCGAACCTTCAGCAGGACGTCAAATTCAACTACTCCGCGAAAGCGGAGGTTATGAAGAAATATCTGACGCTGTCCGATCGCGCTTCCGGGCCGCAATCGACCGGGGTGCGCGACACCAGCATTTTGATTTGGCCTGAATCGGCCTTTCCATTTTTCCTGACGCGCGAAGCCGACGCGATGGCGCAGATAGCCGATCTGTTGCCCAAGGGCACGGTCCTGATCGCCGGTTCAGTGCGCGCGCCGGATCTGCCGGCTGGCACGAGAATTACCCGCGCCTACAATTCAATCTACGTGATCGACCACGACGGCAGCGTAGTCTCGGTCTATGACAAGGTGCACCTCGTGCCGTTCGGCGAATACCTGCCGTTCCAGGACTGGATGGAAAAGCTCGGCTTCGTGCAACTGACGAAGGTTCAGGGCGGATTTATTCCCGGCACCCGGCGGCTTGCCATGGACATACCAAATGCGCCGCGCGCGCTACCTTTGATCTGTTACGAAGCGATATTTCCCGAGGATGTTGTAACGCGTGACGACCGTCCGGGCTGGATCGTTAACCTGACCAATGACGGCTGGTTTGGGTTTTCGAGCGGCCCCTACCAACATCTGCAGCAGGCCAGGGTGCGCGCGATCGAACAGGGCCTGCCGGTAGTTCGCGCGGCAAATACCGGCATCTCCGCGGTCATCGATCCCCTGGGGCGCGTGGTGGCACGGCTCGATCTCGGCATTGAAGGCGTGCTGGATTCCACCCTGCCAGCGGCGATTACGCCGACCGTTTACGCCCGCGCTGGCGACCTTCCGGCAGCGATCGTGCTGGCGGCGGCTTTGCTGTTGGTGCTTCGGCGGCGGGCTGCGAAACGAACTTCGTGACCATCTCTACGCCACGCCCTGTTCAGATGATGTGGGCTAGCCGCTATCCACCCGTTGACAGACCGGACGCGCAATACGCATTCTGCCGCCTTAGTCGAAACAAATTCAAATCAGTTCGTTTCTCAAAGATTGCATTGCTGACCGGGTAAAGTTTTGACGGTTTTGCGCCCGACGCATGATTTCCTGTTGCCTCGTGCATTGAGGCATATTCCGGGAGTGCTGGAGATGTCCACCAAAGCGCCCAACCCTGTTGACAAATATGTCGGCAGCCGCGTGCGGATGCGCCGCATCATGCTCGGCATGAGTCAGGAGAAGCTTGGCCTTGCCTTGGGCCTCACCTTCCAGCAAGTTCAAAAATACGAAAAGGGCACCAACCGGGTGGGAGCAAGCCGCATCCAGCAGATCTCCGAGATACTTGAGGTGCCGGTTTCGTTTTTGTTCGACGGAGGCCCGAGCGGCAGACCGAGCGGCGAGGGTTTCGGCGAGGCCGCCTCGCCGGCTTATGTTTCCGATTTCCTGGCGAGCTCCGAGGGGCTGGCTTTGACTCGCGCATTTACGCGTATCGGCGATCCCAAGCTCCGGCGCAGCATTGTCGAACTGGTCGAGCAGATCGCCGCCCGCGAAGCCGCCGAGAACGCCTGAGCTCACATCCACACTGAACGTCTGGCATGTGGATTTCGCCTGCTGCCAAAACGCGCTAGGGTTCAAACTCGCGTTGACGCGGTTTATCAATCTTCACTCTGCCGACGAAGAAGGTCATGCTGACGAGCGCCAATCCCTTTGATTCCATGGCAATCCTCGAAGGCATCCGCCGCTGGGTCGAGATCGAGACGCCGACGGAAGCCCCCGGCCAAGTCAACAGATTGGCCAGCATGGTCGCGGATGGCTATCGCGACCTGCCGGCCGGCATCGAGCGGATCGCCGGGCGTTCCGGCTGCGGCGACCACCTCGTGGCGCGTTCGTCATGGGGCCAGAATGCGCCGGGTATCCTCATCCTCAGCCATCTCGATACCGTGCACCCGATGGGATTTATCGAGCGGCTGCCGTTTCGAATAGAGGGCGACAGCGCGTTCGGTCCGGGCATCTACGACATGAAAGGCGGAGCCTATCTCGCCTACCACGCGTTCCGGCAGCTTTGCGCGAACAATGAACGCTCGCCGTTGGGAGTGACGCAGCTCTACGTCTCCGACGAAGAGATCGGCAGCCCGACGTCGCGGTGGCTGATCGAGGCGGAGGGACGCAAGGCAAAATATGTGCTGGTGACTGAGCCCGCACGCGATGGCGGAAAAATCGTCACGGGGCGCAAGGGTGTGGCGCGTTTCGAGATTTTCGTGAAAGGCGTTCCTTCGCATGCAGGCACGCGGCCCGAAGACGGCCGCAGCGCAATCCGCGAACTCGCGAACGTCATCCAAACCTTGGAGAGCATGAACGATTTGAAACGCGGCGTGACTGTCAATGTCGGCGTCATCAGGGGTGGCACCAAGCCAAACGTCATTGCGGAGGAGGCCTATGCCGAAGTCGATATGCGGGTTCCCACGATGGCGGAGGCCGACGACCTCGTTCCCAGGATCCTCGATCTGAGATCGCGAACGGAAGGCGTCAGCGTCAAGGTAATCGGCGAATTGAACCGCCCGCCTTACGAGAAGGGCAATGCCGGCGCGGCGCTCTACGAACATGCAAGGACGCTCGCCGCCGAAATCGGCTTCGAGCTGCTGGATACTTCGACTGGCGGCGGCTCCGACGGCAATTTCACCGCGCCGCATACGGCGACGCTCGACGGCCTCGGTGTCGATGGCAAGGGAGCGCATACCCAATACGAGCAGATGTATATCTCCTCGATCGAGCCGAGGGCGCGGCTGTTGCATCGGCTGTATCAGACGCTGCGATGAGGCAACCAACGAGAGATGCCGGGCGAGATAGATTATCCGAAGGCGTGGCTCGTCCGCACGGCTCGTTTTTTGGACGGCGCAAGGGTCACAAGCTGCGCGCACGCCAGGCCGATCTCATAAAACGATTGCTGCCGCGGCTCGCGCTCGATATCGGCAGTCCGAGCCCGCCCGACCTTGCTCGCCTATTCGAGCCTCCGGCCGATGCCGTCAGGATCGAAATCGGATTCGGCGGCGGCGAGCATCTCATCGCGGAAGCGCTCGCCTTTCCAAATACCGGCTTCATCGGGTGCGAGCCCTATGTCAACGGCATGGCTAAAATCCTGACGCAGATCGAGGCGCACAACATCGCCAATATCAGGCTGTTCGCCGGCGATGCCACCGAGCTATTGGCATGGACGCCGCCGCTCGCGTTGACCCGGATTGACCTCATTCATCCAGACCCATGGCCGAAGCGGCGGCACTGGAAACGGCGCTTCGTGCAGGATTCGACTGTCGCGGCGATGGCGCGCGTTCTGAAGCCCGGTGGCGAGTTTCGCTTCGTCAGCGATATTGACGATTACTGCGCCTGGACACTGGCGCATCTTGCACGTTCCCCCGATTTCGTCTGGACCGCGGAGCGCGCCTCGGACTGGCGGCAGCCGTGGGCCGACTACACGCTGACGCGGTATGGGGCCAAGGCAGAGCGCGAAGACCGCCGGGCGGCATATCTGCGCTTTATGAAGATCGGATAATCCACCTTCTTGCGGCTAAAACGAATTACGCCGATTGGCGGGTTTGGCAAAGCCGAGCACGGCTGCCTCGTTGAGTTCGCCCGCCTCTCAGGGCGGAAACCACGTCGCCCTGGGTGAAGGAACAGTTAGGTCTGAAACGGCCGTCGCAACCGCGTGAAAACCATTTTTTCAGGCGCCCGCGGGCCTTGCCGAAGGGGGAAAAAACCGTTATATCAGCCGCAACTTATCGTTCTCATATACGACCGCGTATTGAGAGTGGGCCCCTCGGGACCCGCTCTTTTTTATTACCTGAAGCAGCCCCGTGGACCACGACGGCTCCGCTAAAACGGCCCGTCCGTCCCAGGTTCGGCCCAACGGTAGCTAGACCGCCCAAACTCAGACCGCCCAAAGGCAAAAACTCTGGATATGACCGATCCGACGACCGATTCCGTAGACACCGATCTGCTTGCCGAGCGGCGCCTCGTGGTCGAGCCGGGGGCGGCGGCGCGGGTGTCGGCGGTCGCGGGTCCAGTGCTGCAGGGAATGGGCTATCGGCTGGTACGGATCAAGATCTCAGGGGAATCCGGCTGCACGGTGCAGATCATGGCGGAGCGGCCCGACGGATCCATGCAGATCGAGGACTGCGAGGCGATTTCGAAAGCGCTGTCGCCCGTGCTTGATGTCGCCGATCCGATCGATCGTGCCTATCGGCTGGAGATTTCCTCGCCGGGCATTGACCGGCCGCTGGTGCGCCGCTCTGATTTCGAGCGCTATGTCGGCTATCTCGTGAAAATCGAGATGGCCGTTGCCCATGAAGGCCGCAAGCGGTTCCGCGGCACGCTTGGCGGCGTCGAAGGCGATGCGGTGCGGTTACATCGCGATGAGACGCGCGGCGGCGAAGACAGTGATGTTCTGTTGGTCATGGAAGATATCGCCGAGGCCAGGCTGGTTCTGACCGATGATTTGATCGCGGAATCGATGCGGCGGGGCAAGGCGGCTGAACGTGAGCTGCGCAGGAATCTCGGGCTCGAGCCACCACCGCCGCCTTATGCCAAAAAGAGCGATCCTTCGAAGAGCAACAAGCCGAAATCGAAGGCGAACAAGAAGAATGCCCCGCTGAATACCAAGGAACACCGCCTCGCCGCAGAAAGACTGCGAAGAGGCGAAATCGATCCCACCAAAGGAGACTGAAGCCATGGCAGCTGTTAGCGCCAACAAACTCGAACTGCTGCAGATCGCAGATGCGGTTGCGCGTGAAAAATCCATCGACCGCGGCATCGTGATCGCCGCCATGGAAGACGCCATCGCCAAGGCGGCGCGCGCTCGCTACGGCAGCGAAACCGACGTTCACGCCGAGATCGACGCCAAGAAGGGCGAGCTGCGGCTGTCCCGCCACATGCTCGTGGTCGAGCAGGTCGAGAATTCTTCCAACCAGATCTCCCTGGAAGACGCGCGGCGCGCCAATCCCGGAGCGCAGATCGGCGACACCATTGCCGACACCCTGCCGCCGCTGGAATACGGGCGCATTGCCGCGCAATCCGCCAAACAGGTTATCGTGCAGAAGGTGCGCGAGGCCGAGCGCGACCGCCAGTACCAGGAATTCAAGGACCGCATCGGCGATATCGTCAACGGCATTGTCAAGCGCGTCGAATATGGCAGCGTCATTGTCGATCTGGGCCGCGGCGAAGCCATCATCCGTCGCGACGAGATGCTGCCGCGAGAGGTGTTCCGCAACGGCGACCGTGTCCGCGCCTATATTTTCGACGTGCGGCGCGAAACCAGGGGCCCGCAGATTTTTCTGTCCCGCACCCATCCCCAGTTCATGGCGAAACTGTTCGCGCAGGAGGTGCCGGAAATCTACGACGGCATCGTCGAGATCAAGGCGGTGGCCCGCGATCCCGGCTCGCGCGCGAAAATCGGCGTGATTTCCCGCGATTCGTCGGTCGACCCGGTCGGCGCTTGCGTCGGCATGCGCGGCTCGCGCGTGCAGGCGGTGGTGAATGAACTGCAGGGCGAAAAAATCGATATCATTCCGTGGTCGCCCGACATCGCCACCTTTGTCGTCAACGCGCTCGCTCCCGCCGAAGTCTCCAAGGTCGTGATCGATGAGGATCGCGAGCGGATCGAAGTCGTGGTGCCCGACACCAACAACCAGTTGTCGCTGGCGATAGGCCGGCGCGGGCAGAACGTGCGTCTCGCCTCGCAGCTGACCGGCTGGGATATCGACATTCTCACAGAGCAGGAAGAATCCGAACGCCGTCAGGCCGACTTCGAGAATTCCACGCGCGTGTTCATGGAAGCTCTGAACGTCGACGAAGTGGTCGGGCAATTGCTGGCGTCGGAGGGCTTCACATCGGTGGAGGAATTGGCGCTGGTCGATGTCAAGGAACTGGCCGGCATCGAAGG
>VAZS01000188.1 GCA_005884855.1 Alphaproteobacteria bacterium
CAGCCGCGCGGCTTTGTCGCCATCGCGTTCAATCAGATCGATCCGAACTGCGGACTGACCCGTGTCAAATGTGCCGGTGATGGTGGTCCGGCAAACCGTGCTGCTTCCCGGAGTCTTGAAGCAGAACTTGCGCCAATCGGAATATTTGATCTCTCTTGCCAACCGCTGACCGCGCAACGCGAACTCTTGACCGGCAGGCCTATCCGCTGCCAAGCCGTTCGGTTTTGCGGGCTCCTGTCCGTAAGTAGCGCCAAGTCCAGCCGGCAGCAGCAGGATCGCTAGTCCCCCGAACAACTTTGATTTGGTCTGAAATCGGTAAAGCCGCGGCCTCATGATCTGGCTCCATCACTCGATTATTCATGATTGTCCAGGAACGCCCCAACGATAGGCGCCCACAGCGGGATAGCGTCGGGTGAATCGATCAGAAAATGACCATCGCTGCCGAACGGAGGAAGCAAATGGTATTCGGCGCTGCCCCCCGCCGCGGTGTAAGCCTGGTGCATTCTGTTCGATAGGGCCGGACCAAAAAACGTATCGTTCTCGATGTAGATCCACAGCATGGGGGTGCGAGCGGTGCGGCCGAATTCGGCCGTCGCCGCCACCAGTTTGTCGGGTGCGCAATTGTTGTTGGGTTTGCCGCCCACGCGTCCGCCGCGGCCCGCCGCAAACGTAATGACGGCCCGTACCGTCGGCAGGTTCTGGCTCGACAGCGCGAGCGCCGCCCAGCCGCCGGCGGACTGGCCTACCACAATGGTTTTGTCCGGCACGACTAGCTTTTGCTCGGTCATGTAGTCGATGATCCACTTGTCGATCAACGCCACCGCAAATCCGGCATCGCGGAAGTTCGGATTGTCACAACCGCCGATCTTTGAATAGAACACCGAATAGATGCCGTGCTCGGGGTCGTCGAGTGCCGCCGCGCCGTATCCGGAACCGGAGGGCGCGACCACCATGTAACCCCGCCGTGCGAACCACATCGCGGCATCCCTGAATTCAACAAGGGGAAAGAAGCTGCGTTCTCTCTGGTTGAGCGAAACGCCATGATTCATGATCACCAGCGGAAACGGTCCATCGCCAACGGGACGAACCACATATGCGATCGTGGGCAGCGTCATCGGAAGCGCCCATACTTCCTCCTGGATGGGTCGATTGGCCGGCTCGTCAGCAAACGCCACAAACGTCAACACCACGGCGATCATGGCGTGAACCGCAATAAAAATCAGCAATCGTTGGTGCATCAGCAATCTGTGGGGCATAGGCACCTTCTGTCCAGTCCGGCGGCAATCGTCAGGAAAAGCTTTCCTGGTGGTGTGCCGTGGCGTTGATCTGAATCAAAGCTGCGTTGGCCACTGCTTCACCGCGCATACTACTGCGCACCCCAGCATCCCGTTTATAGGCCCCGTAGCATCCGGGCTTGGCGCGATCTCAAATCGTACTTCGGGCGACGTCGGTCGTGTGTTCAAAACCGTTGATTCAAATCAAGCCGGGCGTCCCGCCGGATTTTCACCTAGTTGATCGCCAGTTTCCTCGAAAAGGTCAGGCTGCGAATGGATCAAAACGTGTCGTCAAGTCACGCCGCCCTGCAGGTTCACCGCGACGAAACGCTGGCGGTCGCGGCGCTCTTGGCATTCGCCGGAGGATATCTCGATGCCTATAGCTGGATCGTTCACAGCACCTTCGCCAATGCGCAGACTGCAAATTTAGTGCTTCTCTGGATTCATACGACGGCGGGACAATGGGCGACCGCGCTTCACTATTTTCCGCCGCTGATTGCGTTCGTGATCGGGGTGATCATGGCTTCCTGCTTGCGCCGCGTCGCCGGCAGCCAAGCCGGCCCGATCAGTCTGCTGATCGAAATAGCGTTCCTGGTGCTCGTGGCAATTCTGCACAACCGTCTTCCCGACCTTGCTGGAACGCTCGGTATTTCCTTCGTTGCGTCGATGCAGGCGGCGAGCTTTCCGCGGGTTGAGGAATGGAATTATAGCTCCGTGATGGCGACCACCAATCTTCGTCAAACGATCGAAGGCCTATTCATCGTCGTATCGGGCAGCCCCGAACCGCGGCCTTTCAGGCGTCCGTCTGTATTCGGGGCGATCTGCGCGTCGTTTGGTCTCGGTGCTGCTCTCGGCGCTTATGTGACACTGCAGGTCCCGGCGCTGACTCTTGGCATTCCTGTGGCTCTGCTCTTGATTGCCTTGCTGATGTGCGAGGAACGCGCACCAGAGTCGGTTGCAAGCTGAAAGGGGCCGATGAGGGGTTGATTTGGATCAATACTCGATAGGGCGTTTGAAACTTAGCCTCTCCGGGCGAGACACCCGTGCAGGAGACAGCAATGGCGAATGAGAGCAAAGTTCAGGAGCAGCGGATCGATCAGTTCTTCTCGGGGCCCGGTGCGAGAGCTGACAGTTGGCGTTTCCTGGTGGACGCCGCCAAGGCGTGGTCCAAAGGCTCGGTAAATCGCAACAAATTCGATGCCCTGCTCGCGCAAATTGAAGTGACAGAGGAATATCATGCCTATCCCGGCCTTCGTCTGATGACGGCGCTAAAGGAATCTGCGGCTTCCGGCGACGCATCGGCCACCGCGGCCCTCGGTGCTCGGATTTTGGGCTCCTTGCAGACGAAATCGTTTCGGCAGTATGCCGGCGATTGGGACGTTCACGATGATGGTGAGCGGACGCTGGGCGACATGTTGCCGCCGTCACTCGGCCAGACGGACTCGCATCGTCCCTATTTCGAAGTCCTGATAGTTACGGGCGTGCCGGCGACAAGCTGGGCAAATCTTTCTGCCGAATGGCGCAGGCTACGCCGGCCGCTCGATTCCTTCATTTACGAACCCGTATTTGTCGGAAGCTTTGAAGACGGCTTCTGTGCCGCGATGCTCAATCCGGATCTCGCGGCCGTCGTCGTCAACGAAGGCTTTGTGCATCAATCGAGGCATGATGCGCCCGTGTTGCGCACGCTGACCGCATCGATCGAACCGATGGAAGCAACGGACTCGGCCCTGCGGCTGGCACACACTCTTAAACGCGTGCGCCCTGAGCTCGACCTCTATTTGATGTCGAACAGGAACGTAGAGGAACTCGCCGGAAATCCCGATGCGGACGTGCTTCGCCGTATCTTTTATTCTGTGGAAGAACTGCTGGAATTGCATTTGGCCATCCTGGATGGTGTCCAGGACCGTTTCGAAACTCCTTTCTTCGACAATCTGAAAAAATACGCTCAGCGCCCGATCGGCACGTTCCATGCGCTGCCGATCGCGCGCGGCAAATCCGTTTTCAAATCCGATTGGATTCGGGACATGGGAGAATTCTACGGGACGAATCTCTTCCTTGCGGAGAGCAGCGCCACTACGGGCGGATTGGATAGTCTGCTCGAACCGACCGGGAACATCAAGAAAGCGCAGGAGAAGGCGGCCAGAGCCTTTGGCGCGGATCATGTGTTCTTCGTCACGAATGGGACTTCCACATCGAACAAGATGGCAGTGCAAGCACTGATCGGTCCTGCCGACATCGTCATCGTCGACCGGAACTGTCACAAATCACATCACTACGGAATGGTGCTCGCAGGCGCGCAGCCACTCTATGTTGAGGCGTTCCCGATGACGGAATACTCAATGTATGGCGCCGTGCCTTTGAAAACGATCAAGCAGGCGCTGCTCAATCTGAGGGCCGAGAACCGGCTACATCGGGTCAAGATGGTTGACCTCACGAATTGCACGTTCGACGGGCACATCTACAACACTCGCCGAGTAATGGAGGAATGCCTGGCCATCAAGCCGGACTTGATCTTCCTTTGGGATGAAGCCTGGTTCGGCTTCGCGCGATTCTCGCCGTTCCTCCGACCTCGCACCGCGATGGGTGCCGCCAACGACATCGAGTCGTGGATAAACGATCCAGGCTCCGTCCATACTTATGAGAAGCAGCGCGCCGAACTTGGATCCAATCCTTCCGACGACGTGCTTCTAAAAACGCGCCTGATCCCGGATCCAAGGCTGGTCCGCCTGCGGGTCTACCAAACCAATTCCACGCACAAGTCCATGTCGGCGCTGCGACAGGGATCAATGCTATTTGTCAAGGACGTTGAATTCCATACGGTCGAGGCGCAATTCCGCGAAGCGGTGTTCACGCACGCCTCCACAAGTCCCAACCAGCAGCTGATCGCGAGCCTTGATGTGGCCCGCCGCCAGATGGAATTGGAGGGTTACGGCCTGGTAGCCAATGCTATGGAGATTGCCTTTGCCATACGCAAGGCGATCGCTGGAAATCCCCTGATTTCGAAATATTTCAGTATTCTCGGCGCGGACAAAATGGTCCCTGCCGAGTATCGCGAAAGCGGCTTTGTCGATTTCCTGTCACCAGGCACCAACTGGGTGGCTGCGCGTCATAGCCTGGCCGAAGACGAGTTCTGCCTCGATCCGACTCGCATAACGTTGGTGTGCGGCACGGCGGGATATGACGGCACTCAGTTCAAGGGAATGCTCGCCAACCGCTACGGAATTCAGGTCAACAAGACATCGCGGAATTCCGTTCTGCTCCAGTCCAACATCAACAACACTCGTAGCGATGTCGCGCAGCTTATCCGGGTTTTGGCGGAAATAAGTGGCGAGGTCGATCGCGCGCTCAATCAAGGTGGCGCGAACGCTCGAAAAGTGTTCGACGCGCGCGTCAAGAGTCTTATGACGGATGTACCAAACTTGCCAAACTTCTCTCGATTTCACGACGGCTTCCGCGGCGATGCTGGCGAGAGGACTAACGAAGGCGATATCAGGAGTGGCTTCTACTCGGCCTATGATGCCCATGGCTGTGAATACATCCGCCTTTTGGACGCCGAGATCGATAGGCGCTTGATGAGTGGCCCGGAGCTGGTCTCCGCCACTTTCGTCATTCCTTATCCGCCCGGCTTTCCAATCAT
>VAZS01000189.1 GCA_005884855.1 Alphaproteobacteria bacterium
CGGCTGGCTGGCGCACGGCGCGGCGGCTTCGCCCTCGATGTTTCAGAACTTCACGGTGGATGCGCTGGACGCGCACCGTCTCTATGTGGTCGAGGTGCGTCATCCAGTCGAGGTGCCCGGCACAGAGCGCGCGCATCTGCAGCAATGGCTGACCAAGCGGTGCGGCTGGGACGTACGCGCGCCGGAACTGGGCACCACCGGATTGAAGCTCGTTGGCGGGCGGCTGCTGCCCGGCCCTACCGGACCAGCGTCATTTCTAATGTACGAGAGCGCGTCGGGTGAGCGCTTCACGATCTACACCGCGCGCGCCGCCACGCAGACAGCGCAGATGCGATATGCCAGGCAAGACAACGATGGCGCGCTGTTTTGGGCCGACCGCGGGGTGGGCTATGTGGTCAGCGGCGGCAGCGACCGCGAGCGTCTGACGCAGGTAGCCCGGCTGGTCTACGAACAGTCGGAGAAGAGCGGCGGGTGAGCTTGCTATGCCTGTCCCAATTCCGACATTGAAAATCTGGAATTGGAACATCGACGCGTCTCAAAATCGCACCGGGTGATCACGCGAAATTGTATCGCGCTCGATCCGCCGATCGACGCAAGCGGCCTCGATGAGGTTTAGTACCGCGCTGGTCCCCCGTCGAGACCGCCCCTTTTTTCCTCATCGATTCCCGTGGCTTGGTCAGGCCAGATCGCTGCGTGGATTGTAGGGATGCAGGTCCCGCCACTTTTGCATGAGGGACTCGAGTTCCGCGTGGTTCCCGTCCGGCAACATGATTCGGGTGGTGACGAACAGGTCGCCAGCCGTGCCCGTCGGCTTGGGCAGCCCCTTGCCCTTGAGGCGAAAAACCCGGCCGCTGGAGGTGTTCTTCGGTATCGAAAGCTCGACCGGGCTGCCGAGCGTAGGTACGCGAACCTTGCCGCCGAGCACGGCTTCGTAAAGCGTGATCGGCAGATCGAGGCGCAAGTCACTGCCTTCAACCTTGAAATACGGATGCGGGGCAATATTGACTGTGATCAGGAGATCGCCGGGCCGGTGACCGGGCGCGGTCTCGCCCTGCCCCTTCAACCGGATCTGCTGGCCGGCAACAACGCCCGGGGGAATCTTGACGTCGAGTTCTTTGCCGGTCGGCAGCCTGACGCGCTTCTCGACGCCCCTTACCGACTCTTCCAGCGACACCGTCATCGTGACGCTGAGATCGAGATCGAGCGCGATGCCGCCAGTATCGAACTCGAACGTAGTGCCGCCGCCGGGCCGTGCGCCGCGCGACGCGCCACCGCCGAACATGCTGTTCAGGATATCCTCGAACCCGCCGCCGCCGAAACCGCCGGGACCCGCGCCTCCGGTGCGGAATGTGTGTGTCTCAAATCCACCGGGACCGCCGCGCCCACGCGGGTCACCGCCGGGAAAGCCCTGGAAGCGCGGCCTGCCCTCGGCGTCGATCTCGCCGCGATCGAATTGTTTGCGCTTCTCCTCGTCGCCGAGGATCTCGTTGGCCGTGTTCAGCTCGGCAAAGCGCGCGGCCGATTTCGGATCGTTCTTGTTGGCGTCGGGGTGGTGTTTCTTCGCAAGCTTGCGATAGGCGCTTTTGATCGCCGCAGCGCTGGCGCCCCGCGGCACCCCCAACACCTCATAGGGGTCGCGCATTCGTCACATCTCCTTCAGGAATTCTAATCTTAAGCTGAGGGCTGCCCGCCCACCACGATTTCATTTGGGGTTCTCGTGGCATTTTTGCAACTGCTGGTTCCGAGTTCAGCCTCGTGTCCAAGACTTCAATGTATGAATTTCCCATCGGCCATGTCCGGTCTGGCACGCGGCGCCCTGCAGCCAGCTCTCGTTGCGTCCGTTAACGTAACTTGCCAAAAAATCCCGGCAGGTGCGTCCGTCGGATAAATAGGCATGGGCTAATGGCGTCACTGAGCCGCGCGCGCCGGTTTCAGGGTTTTGCCAGGGCTGGCTGGAATCGTTGTCACCCTTTGTCAGCACGTCCGAAGCGGCATTGCGGGCAAACGCGAGATCGGCTTCGGTCGGCGCCGGCCCGCCGGCCTGAGCCAGGGGTGTCGAGCCGGTCACCGCGCGGTCGTCCATCTTGGCAAACGCGTTGTCGATGCGGGACTGACCGCAGCCGCCGGACCACATAGCCACCAAAATCAGCGTCATGACGGCACTTGCGGGGCTGATCGCCGATAGGCCAACGCGTTGCCATGTCCTATATAGGGCGAGCCTATACAGCGGCGAAAACGCGTCCTGGACCGCCGGCGAACGCAACTCGGAACTCCCAGATGACCGACACGACCTCCATCAAACACCCGCCACCGTTAACATCCGGTGATTTCACCAACGCCGAGGAGCCGTTTGCGCTGTTCGGCGATTGGTTCGCCGAGGCGGTCAAGGCCGAACCCAACGATCCCAATGCCATGGCGCTGGCCACCGTCGACGCCGACGGACTGCCCGATGTACGCATGGTGTTGATGAAGGGCTACGACACCGATGGCTTCGTGTTCTTTAGCCATGTCGCTAGTCCGAAGGGCCGCGAACTCGCCGCCAATCCAAAAGCCGCTCTCCTGTTCCACTGGAAATCGCTGCGCCGGCAGGTCCGCATCCGCGGCAACGTGTCGCCGGTGACCGAACAGGAGGCCGACGCTTATTTCGCCACCCGGCCGAAGCAGGCACAGATCGGCGCTTGGGCTAGCAAGCAATCGCAGCCGCTGGAAAGCCGTTTTGCATTCGAACAGGCGATCGCTACGTTCGCCGCCAAGTATATTATTGGCGAGGTGCCGCGCCCGCCGGGCTGGAGCGGCTGGCGCATTGCGCCGGCGCAGTTCGAATTCTGGCACGACCGCCCTTTCAGATTGCACGACCGCATCGAATTCCGCCGCGACAGCCCGGATCAGCCCTGGTCCAAGACGCGGCTTTATCCCTAGAGCACGACGTCAGGCCCGGGCTTGTGCGGGACAAGCCCGGGCATGACGGAGAACGAGAGAACCGTTTATGCCGAATTCCACAAACGCGCCGCGGCGCACGCTGCTTCTGACCGGCGCCAGCCGCGGCATCGGCCATGCAACCGTGATCCGCTTTTCCAGCGCCGGCTGGCGCGTCATCACCTGTTCGCGGCATGCTTTCCCGGAAGAATGCCCTTGGGGTGCTGGGCCTGAGGATCACATTCAGGTCGACCTTGCCGACCACGGCGACACCACGCGGGCGATCAAGGAAATCCGGCAGCGTTTGGAAGGCGGCACGCTGCACGCGCTGGTCAACAACGCAGCCATTTCGCCGAAGGCAGATGGCGGCGCCCGGCTCGGCTCGATCGACACCGACATCGATACCTGGAGTCACGTGTTCCGGGTCAATTTCTTTGCCCCGATCATGATGGCGCGCGGGCTGATCGACGAATTGTCGGCGGCCAAGGGCTCGGTCGTCAACGTCACCTCGATTGCGGGCTCGCGCGTGCATCCGTTCGCGGGCGCGGCCTACGCCACCTCAAAGGCGGCGCTGGCCTCATTGACCCGCGAGATGGCGTCGGACTTCGGCCGCCTCGGCGTCCGCGTCAACTCCATCGCGCCTGGGGAAATCGACACCTCGATCCTGTCGCCCGGCACTGACAAGATAGTCGAGCAGCAGATTCCGCTGCACCGGCTTGGGACACCGGACGAAGTGGCCAAGATCATCTATGTGCTGTGCACGGAAACCAGTTCCTACGTGAACGGCGCGGAGATCCACATCAACGGCGGCCAGCACGTTTAGGCCTGCCGTGACGGCAGGGTCGATCAATCCGCGTAGAGCTTGCGCGCGCCGCCGCGAGGGCTCGCCGCCTCGATATTGAGGACGCTGGAACACTCCTCTTCGCGCTCGCCTTCTGACAACGCAGCGCCACAATGGCGACAGATTCGCGCCGACATCGCGCCCGCTTTCGCGGCGTTCCGCCCGGCGTGATAGCGCGCGAAATCGAGTACGTTGGGGGGTGACATTATTATTACTTTTTCAACCATTACTGTCCTCGCGCCTTGTGACAGCGTTATCGCAGAAAGCCGTCGCGTAAACGTTCAGCGCACCTATCAAATTTTACGGGAGGAATTGAGGCGCTGTTCGTGCCGCTCGAATCGCGCATAACAGTTGCGGCAAAAGGCTTACAGCCACTTCTTCCATTTGAAGAAGACGTAAGGCAGCACCGCGGCGAGCAGCATCGCAACCAGCGCGAAAGGATAACCGTGCTGCCATTCCAGTTCCGGCATGATCTTGAAATTCATGCCGTAGATCGAGGCGATCAGGGTCGGCGGCATCAGCACCACCGCCATCACCGAAAACAGCTTGATGATGTTGTTCTGCTCGAGATTGACGACACCGAGCATCGCATCGAGCACGAAGGTGATCTTGTTCGAAAGATAAGAGGCGTGGTCAGTCAGTGAAGTGACGTCGCGCTGCATGGTTTTGAGCTGCTCGCGCATGTCCTTGGACCATTTGACGCCATCCACCGCGGCGGCGACGAACGTTACCACTCGCCCGATCGAGACCAGACTCTCCCGCACCTTGGAGGTGAGATCGCCCTTGCGGCCGATCGCGATCAGGATGTCGGAATAGCGCTTGGCATGGCCGGTGCGCGCCGCGCCGGCGGGTTCAAAAATCTGGTGGCCAATGGCGTCCATGTCGCTGCCGGCGCGCTCCAGAATGTCGGCATTGCGGTCGATCACCGCGTCCAGCAATTCCATCAGCACCGCTTCGCCGGAGATACCCGGAGCGCACGAGCGCGCCAGCTTGTTCTCCACCAGCATGAACGGCTTCGGCTCGTCATAGCGCACGGTCACCAGGCGATGGCTGGCGAGGATAAAAGTG
>VAZS01000190.1:0-2491 GCA_005884855.1 Alphaproteobacteria bacterium
AGCGCGTCCACGATCAACGCCGCCCCAAGCCAGCCGAACATCGCAGCCCAATGCTCGCGCACGGCCTCGAGCAATGCGATAAGGGCGATGCCTGCTCCCAGTGCGGTGAACACATGCACGGAAAACGCCGCAGCCCGCTTTCCTGGCGAGCCCAATGACGAATCCCGTTGATTTGTCTGGTCCATATACCGCGCACAACTATCAGGAATCCTGCCCAATTGCACATAAGGGCTTGCGGCGTTCCGTCGCGTAAACTGCTGAGATCAGGCGGCGCGATGCGGACTTGAAAATGTCACCGGGAACATCAATTGTCCTGGCATGGACACCACACCAGCATCATACGACATCGCTGTTATAGGCGGTGGTCCTGCGGGATTAGCAGCCGCAATTGCGTTGGCGCAGACCGGCGCTGCTACCGCCTTGATTGCCCGCCGGGTGCCCTATGCGGACAATCGCACCACCGCATTGTTGGGCGGCTCGGTCGACTTCTTGCAAGCGCTCGATGTCTGGCAGCGCTGCAAGCATAACGCGGCGGCGCTGCAGTCGATGCGCCTGGTGGACGATACCGGCCGGCTGATCCGGGCGCCTGAGGTCCGATTTTCGGCGGATGAAATCGGTCTCGACGAATTCGGTTACAACATCGAAAACCGTCTGCTGATAGACGCGCTGGAAGCACGCGCTGCCGACCTTCCGTCACTCATCCGGTTCGACGACGAGGCAATAACAGTCCGCCGTGCTGATACGCTTGTGGCGATTGGCACTGGACATGGAAAATCGTTCTCGGCGCGGCTTGTGGCCGGCGCCGACGGGCGACAATCGCTCTGTCGTGAAGCCGCCGGAATTGCCGTCAAACGGCGCGAGCTAAACCAGGCCGCCCTGACCTTCAATGTTACCCATTCTCGGGCACACCGAAATATATCCACGGAGTTTCACACGCCGCAGGGTCCATGTGCATTTGTACCGCTACCCGGCGACCGCTCCGCCGTGGTGTGGGTCGCGGCCCCACACGAAACCGAACGGCGTATGGCGCTGAACGATGACGAACTCTCGGATGCCACAGAGATACAATCGCATTCGATTTTCGGCCGCATCCGTGTCGAGCCCGGACGTCATCTGTTTCCGCTTGCGATAGAGCAGCCGAGGCAGTTTGCGCATCACCGCATCGCGTTGGTCGGCGAAGCCGCACACGTGATACCGCCGATCGGTGCGCAGGGTCTGAACATGGGACTGCGCGATGCCGCCGATCTCGCCGATGTCGTGCGAGACGCCATGCTATCAGGCCAGGACCCCGGCACGCCGCAAGTTCTGCAACGATACGATACGGCGCGCCGCGCCGACATCTCAAGTCGCACCTTCGCCATCGATATCGCCAATCGTTCCCTGCTCAGTGATTTCCTCCCGGTCCAATTGCTGCGCGCCACCGGTCTGCACCTGATCGACGCGTTCGGGCCGCTTCGACGCATCGCAATGCGCGAGGGACTCGCGCCCTCCTGGCGCTCACGTGGCGGGTTGTCCGGTTAGTCGAGAATGCCGGCCCACGTATCGTATCTTTTCCCTGGTTATTTGGCCCCGATCGGCACCTTGGCGGACCTGCAACACCAAAGGGTAATTCGCGCCTTTGCCTCTAGCATCGGCCACAATCATGGTCTATTCGACGAGGCATGATAAAAACGCGGACCGCAAAATTTCAGATCGGACAAATCGTCCGGCACCGGATCTTTTCGTTCCGGGGTGTGATATTCGATATCGATCACGAATTCAACAACACCGAGGAATGGTGGCTATCAATTCCGGAGGACGTTCGCCCACACAAGGATCAGCCGTTCTATCATCTGCTCGCCGAGAATTCGGAATCCGAATACGTCGCCTACGTTTCCGAACAGAACCTTTTGCCGGACGAGTCCGGCGAACCGATCCGCCATTCGCAGGTCGCCGAGATTTTCGTGAAGGATAAATCGGGCGGCTATCGTCCGCGCAATCCGTCGCTGAATTGAGCCTTCTTACCGTTGCGAAAAAGAGGGACGAAACAAACCATTCATTCGCTTTGCAAAGCGCTGGATCGTTCGGCTTGCTAGCACCTGCTTGAAGAAAAGGCGCCCAAATGGGGCGCCTTTTGTTAGCCCGATAAACGGTCGGCCCTTACTTCGCCGGTGGAGCAGCGCCCGCTGACGGCTGAGTAGCTTCGAGCTTTTTGCGCGCTTCTTCAGCACGCTTCTGCAATTCTTCCTGCAGCTTTTTCTGAGTCTCTTCGAACACCTTGGGGTCGGTTGGCGGTCCATCAAACGCCTTGGCGAACTCGGCGAGCGGCAGCGGTAGCGTCAGCGGCGCGCCGTTGGAATTGATGGCCTGCACCACGAGGTTCTGCCCTTTCTTCATGGTCGCGATCAGATCCGGGGTCACGTCGTAATCCGACATGCAGCCGTTTGCGAAACAGATCACATACGGGCTCTGCTGGGGCGGATTGTTGTCGACGATCACGCGCGTTCCATGA
>VAZS01000190.1:2634-8047 GCA_005884855.1 Alphaproteobacteria bacterium
CGGAGCCGCCTTCGGGGCAGCAGCCTTGGGCGCTGCAGCCTTGGCTTTCGGTGCCGCGGGAGCCGGAGCGGCGGGAGCCGGAGCAGGCTGCTGGGCCTGGACCTCGGGGCCCAGCAATGTGGCGCTCAATGCGGTTGCCGCCAACAACGCGAGAACCCGCCCACGCGTCCGGACCGACGCGGCCAAGATACGGAAATTCATTGCGGAAACCCTTTCTGAACGGGAGCGCCCCAAAAGTACGGGAGACACCACACTTGGCCGCTTGGCGGCTGTCTCATTGCCAATTGAGGCGGATACGTGACAGGCCCTGACGGTCTTGGTCAATTGCACGCCTTCATACAGGGGCGGGCTAAAAGATCAATGGCGACAGGCATCTTTCATGATTGACGGATGTCGCCAGCGGCCCCCGCAGCTATGGTAAAATCGACCGGTGAGCAATATCGAATCATATCAACGTACTGTCTTGCGAATTTCGATGCACAGGCGGGTTCGAATTTTCGTTGGCGGCGTCCTCACTCTCGGAATGTCGCTGCTGTTCGAGCCCGGCAACGCGGCGGCGAACGAGAGCTACGCAATCGCCATGCACGGCGCGCCGGCTTTGCCTCCCGATTTCTCCCACATGCCCTACGCCAATCCCGATGCGCCGAAGGGCGGCCGGCTGGTACAAGGGGTTCACGGTACCTTCGACAGTCTGAACCCGCTCATCGTGCGGGGCCTCGCCGTCCAGCAAATCAGGGGTTCTGTGCTGGAAAGCCTCATGGCGAGGGGCAACGATGAGGCTTTCACGCTGTACGGTTTGTTGGCAAAGAGCGTCGAGACGGACGACTCAAGGAGTTACGTCACCTTCCATCTCGATCAGAGGGCGCGCTTCTCCGACCGCCAGCCGGTGACTGCCGATGACGTGCTATTTTCGTGGGCGTTGTTGCGCGACAAAGGCCGGCCCAACCATCGCCAGTATTATTCCAAGGTAGTTAAGGCCGAAGCGCTCGACGCCCGCACGGTCCGTTTTGATTTCGGCGGGGCCATCGACCGCGAACTGCCGCTGATCCTTGGACTGATGCCGGTGCTGCCCAAGCATGCCGTCGATATCGCGACCTTCGAAGAAACCACCATGACGGGGCCGATCGGTTCGGGCCCGTTTAGGGTCGGCGCCGTCAAGCCCGGCTCGAGCGTGACGCTGACGCGAAATGCCGAGTATTGGGGCCGAGACCTGCCGGTCAATCGGGGCTTGTGGAACTTCGACGAGATCAGATTAGACTTCTATCGCGAGTCGAACGGGCACTTCGAAGCGTTCAAGCGCGGCCTTTATGACTTTCGTATCGAAAACGAACCGCTGCGCTGGCACGAAGGATACGATTTTCCAGCGGCCCGCAAAGGCGAGGTGATCCGCGATGCCATCAAGACCGGGCTGCCACAACCCTCGGAATTCCTCGTCTTCAACACCCGCCGTCCGGTGTTTTCCGATATCCGCGTGCGCCAGGCTTTGATCCAGCTATTCGATTTTGAGTGGATCAACCAAAATTACTTCTTCGGACTCTACGGACGCTCGCCAAGTTACTTCGCTGGGTCCGAATTATCGGCCTATGGGCGGGCCGCCGATGATCGCGAGCGCGAACTGTTGAAACCGTTCGCCGCTCACGTATCATCAGATGTTCTCGAAGGCCGCTACCGCCTTCCCGCCACTGATGGCTCGGGGCGCGATCGCACGACCCTCCGCAATGCGCTGGGGTTGTTGTCCCAGGCGGGCTATGATTTGGACGGAACGGTGCTGCGGCAGCGTTCCACCAAGACGCCCCTGACCTTCGAAATTCTCGTGACAACGCGCGACCAGGAGCGGATTGCGCTTGCCTATATGCGCGATCTGAAGCGCGCGGGGATCGAGGCCTCGGTGCGAGCGGTCGATGCCGTTCAATTCGACCAACGCAAGCTTGGATTCGATTTTGACATGATCCAGAACAGCTGGGACCAATCGCTCTCGCCGGGAAACGAACAGTCGTTTTACTGGGGCAGCGAGGCCGCCGAACTTCAAGGCACGCGCAATTACATGGGCGCCAAAGACCCGGCCATCGACGCAATGATAGCGGCCATGCTGGAGGCGCGCGAGCATCCGGTTTTTGTTTCGGCGGTGCGGGCATTGGACCGGATCCTGATGTCAGGGTTTTACACGATTCCGGTGTTTAGCGTTCAAGAGCAATGGATCGCGCGGTGGAATGTGATAGAAAAGCCAAATGCCACTGCGCTGACCGGCTATCTCCCGGAAACTTGGTGGCGACGGCCGGACCAAAACCCGAAGTGATTCCGTGATCCAGACCGCCGCATCGCCGACGCTCGACGTGTTGTTTCGACGAATACTGGCTCGAAAGCCGGACGCGCTGGCGCTGCTTGATCCCATCAACAAACAACGGGTCACAGGTTTTACGGCAAAGCGTTTGACCTTCGCCGAAGCTGATCGCGCGATCTCCGCGCTCGCGGCGCACTTTATCGAAGCGGGCTTGCCGAATAATTCCATCATTGCGGTTCAACTGCCGAATACGGTCGAACTTATGCTGACCGTGCTTGCCGCGCACCGCGCAGGCCTGGTTGTCGCGGTGTGTCCGCTGCTGTGGCGGCAGGCGGAATTGACGGTCGCGCTTAATCGCACCGGCGCGCGTGCAATCGTTACCGCCGCCAAAATCGACGGCATCGATCACGCCGACCTCGCAATGAACGCCGCCGCCGAGGCGTTTTCGATCCGCCATGTTTGCGGTTTTGGCACCGATCTGCCCGAGGGGATGGCCTCGCTCGACCTTGCCGTCGAACTTCAATCGTCCACCACACGCCCAATCGTCGAGGACGGTCGCAAGGCCGCGATTATCTCCTTTGACGTCACCGCTGAAGGCTTCCGTCCGGTACCGCGAACCCATTTGCATCTGATTGCCGGCGCTCTCGCCTTCTCGCTTGAAAGCGACGTTCCGCAAGGCTCAACGCTGATGTCGGCCTTCGCCGCCAGTTCTTTTGCGGGCCTGAGCTCAAGTCTGGGGCTCTGGCTGCTGACGGGCGGCACGCTCGCGCTGCATCACCCATTCGACAGCGAGGTGCTTGAACGTCAAATCAGAGAGCAAAGCTGCGACACGCTGATCGCGCCGGCGCAACTGGCGCTCCGTTTGAATACGGCCGACTTGGCATCTCGGCTGCCGGCATTGCGCAATGTGATCGGTCTGTGGCGCGCGCCGGAGCAGGTCACGTCGAGCCCGGCCTGGACTGTAGAACAAGCGACCCTGACCGATATTTATCTGTTCGGAGAAGCCGGGCTGTTCGGCGCGCGCCGTAGCGGGGATGGGACACCAGCACCGATCCTTCCGGGACGGCAGGGCGCCCGACGCGAGGTGCCGGGGTCCTCGATTGCGGGCGAAGTCTTTCTGACCCCTAAGGGGACGCTGGCATTGCGGGGGCCCATGGTGACAGCCGCGGCATACGCCCCTCCGCTCCCGCCGAGCGGCTCGCTGGTTGCGCAGCCAGCGCCGCGCGATTTCGTCGATACCGAGTATGCCGCCCGGCTGGACCGTTCGACCGGAGCGATCTGCATCACCTCGCCGCCGTCGGGCATCATGGCGGTCGGAGGATACAGGTTCTTGTCCGGGGAGCTGCAGGAATGGGCCAAGCGGCTTGGCCAAGGCGCGCTGCTGACCGCGTTGCCTGACCGGCTCAGCGGCCATCGGCTGGCCGGACGCGCCCAGGACAATGCCCGGGCTCGCGCAGCCCTGAACGAACTCGGGCTTAACCCGCTGATGGTCGAAGCCTTTCGCGATCGGGCAAACTCGCCTTAGTGCAGTCGAACACGTTCGTTGACGCGCCATTAAGGCCGTCTAATTAGGATCCAGCTCTGCACGGTTGCGTGGATCCGAGTTTCCAGATGTCCCAGCAAGGTCCGATCATTGTCGTATCGGCCGGTGAGCCGCCGCCGTTCGCGAGCGCGCTTCATGATGCGGAGCTGTTACCGGTGGTTCCCTGTCGCTGGGCGGATGCCTCGCGCTCGCTCGCACAATTGGCCCCGGCGGCGGTTGTGGTTGCAGCTTCGGCGACGGCTGAAATCGGCCTTGAAGCGCTCGCCAGGCAGGTCGCCGCAACGAGGCTATATCTTCCGCTGATCGTGGTTGACCCCACGACCTCGCTACCGGACAACGCCATTCCCTGCACGCAGAGCGGCGGCAAATTCGATCGCCTGATTGCGCGGCTGCGCTCGGCGCTGCGGGTCAGGACGCTGCACTCGACTGTCATGCGCCGGGTTGGTGGCGGCGCGGCGGCGCTTGCGACGTTTGATGATGCCGATCCCGCGCGTGATCCCACGGTGCTGTTGATCGGCCGTGGCGCCGCCTACCCTTCCCTCTCTGTATCGCTCGGCGAGCGGATGGGAGTGGTGGGCGCGCTCAGGATCGAAGCCGCGGCCAAACATCTTACCACGCGAGACATCGACGGCATCGTGCTCGGTGAGGGTTTTACACCTCGTGTGGAAGACGCCTTCCTCACCGTGCTGGCCGAGGATGCACGATTCCGCAATCTGCCGGTGGTGCTGACCTCGGATGCGGTGTCGCCGGCCTATGATCTTCCCAATCTTGAAATCATCGCCGCCGAGCCTTCGCGCGTCGCCGCTAATGCCTTGCCGCTGCTCCGGCAGCACGCCTTCGAATCTCATTTACGCCGCATGTTGAAGTCGATCGACGCCGGCGGGCTGCTTGACCCCAGGACCGGCTTGCTTGCACCGGCCGCATTCAATCGCGATTTCGCCACCGCCGTGCATCAAACCGTATCGAATGGCGGCGGATTGTCGGTGGCTCGCTTTGCCTTCGACCCGGACCACCCGCGCGCGCAACTGGATGGTGCGCGGATACTCAGCCGGCTGATGCGGCAAATGGATTTCGGTGCCGCGCAAGAGGACGGCTCCGTCCTCGTGGTGTTCGCCGAGACCGATTTACGCACCGCTCACATGATAGCGCGGCGGCTCACCAGCGTGATACGCCAAACCAGCCACGGCAAACGGGACCCACGGTCGGAGCCGCTTGTTACGGTAGCAAGCCTTCTACCATCAGACTCGGCAAAATCCCTGTTGGCGAGGCTATACGATGAGGCCCGCCGCGCCGCGTCTTGAATTGTCACGCCGCCTTGCGGTCCTCGGCGAGATTGGCGAGCTGACGCAGGATTTCGGTGGTGCCGGTCAAACGTTCCTCCGGCGTCTCCCATTCCTGGAAAAACACCACCTTCATGTCCGGCCGTACCCGCGCCGCCTGACCGTGCTGGCGGATGAAATAAATCAGGCGTTCCGGCTGAGCGAACTTGTTGTCGCGGAAAGTGATCACCGCGCCCTTTGGTCCGGCATCGACCTTCTCGACATTGGCACGGCGGCAATAGGCCTTGATCGTCGCGACCTTGAAGAGAT
>VAZS01000191.1 GCA_005884855.1 Alphaproteobacteria bacterium
TCTGGGCAAGCTCGATGCGCTCGACCGCGAGGTGCGCGAGGCAATCGCGAAAATCCCACCGAGCCGCCGCAAGGTGATCTCGACCCATGATGCGTTCGCTTATTTCGCCTCAGCCTATGGCATCGAATTCATCGCACCGGTTGGGGTTTCGACCGAATCCGAACCCAGTGCCCGCGATATCGCCGCGATTATCCGGCAGATCAAAAACGAAAAGATTGCCGCGGTCTTTCTGGAAAACATCAGCGATCCCCGGCTGATCCGGCGGATAGCGGCCGAGACCGGCGCCAGGGTCGGCGGAACGCTGTATTCCGACAGTCTGACCGGCGAAAAGGGCGACGCCCCCACTTACATTGATATGGTGAGGCACAATATAAGGGCCCTGACCAGCGCGCTGGCCAACTAGGGCAGGGGCCTCCCTGCTGCCGCGCCACAAGCCCCATTCTCGGAGCCAAGATGCCTGAATCTGAAAAAATTGCCGTGCAAAAAATTCCGGTAACAGTGCTGACCGGGTATCTCGGCGCCGGCAAGACAACCCTGCTCAATCGAATTCTGTCGGAGAATCACGGCAAGAAATACGCCGTCATCGTCAACGAATTCGGCGAGATCGGCATCGACAACGACCTGATCATCGGCGCCGACGAAGAAGTCTTCGAGATGAACAACGGCTGCGTTTGCTGCACCGTGCGCGGCGATCTCGTGCGCATCCTCGATGGCCTGATGAAGCGCAAGGGCAAGTTCGACGCCATCATCGTCGAGACCACCGGCCTTGCCGATCCGGCGCCGGTGGCGCAGACTTTTTTCGTCGACGAGGACGTGCAGAAGAATGCACGGCTCGACGCGGTGGTGACGGTGGCCGACGCCAAATGGCTGAGCGACCGGCTCAAGGACGCACCGGAGGCCAAGAACCAGATCGCGTTCGCCGATGTCATCGTGCTCAACAAATCCGATCTCGTCTCCAGCGCGGAGCTGGCTGAGGTGGAGGCACGGATTCGCGCCATCAATCCATATGCCAAGCTGCACCGTACCGAGCGCTGCCAGGTCGCGCTGTCGGACGTGCTGGAGCGCGGCGCATTCGATCTCGACCGCATCCTCGAGCTTGAGCCGGAATTTCTCGACGCCGGCGACGGTCACGGTCATCATGATCACGATCACCATCACGGCCACGATCACGGCCAGGGCCATGGCCTGAAGCATTACCACGATGAGGACATGCAATCGCTCTCGCTGCGATCCGACAAGCCGCTCGATCCAACCAAATTCATGCCGTGGCTGCAGAACCTGGTGGCGACTGAGGGGCAAAAGATTTTGCGCTCAAAGGGCATTCTCGCCTTCAGCGACGATAACGATCGCTATGTCTTTCAGGGCGTGCACATGATGCTCGAAGGCGATCACCAGCGCGCCTGGAAAGAGGATGAGCCGCGCGAGAGCCGGCTCGTCTTCATCGGCCGCGAATTGCCCGAGCAAATCATCCGGGACGGCTTCGAGCGCTGTATCACCACGTGATCAAAAAATTCGATCCGGCCGATAACTCAGCCTCAATCGCATCGGTCACTGAGCAGGTGCAGCCGGTCAAGATTGGCGCGGCCGTTAGCTCTGTGCATTTTCTTGGCGAGCGCGCCGCCTTTGTGGGTGCCGAGGAAAAGGTTTTCCTGGTCAACGAAGCGAGCGAGATCTCGCCGGTCGCCGTCCACGGCGGCGGCATTTTGTGCGCGGCGGCGGATGGTACGCGCCTGGTTTTGGGCGGCGATGACGGCAAACTGGTTGGCCTCGATGGCAACGGCGAGGTGAAACTGGTTGCGACCGACCCGAAGCGGCGCTGGATCGACAATGTCGCGCTGCATGCGGACGGCGCGGTGGCGTGGTCGGCCGGCAAGACCGCATTCATCCGCAGTGGCAAGTACGAGGAGAAGTCGTTTGACGCGCCATCCACAGTCGGCGGCCTGGCGTTCGCGCCGAAAGGCCTGCGTTTGGCGATCGCGCATTATAACGGTGTGACCTTGTGGTTTCCCAACATGGCGGCCAAACCCGAAGTGCTGGAATGGGCAGGCTCGCATCTTGGCGTGACCTTCAGCCCCGATAACAAATTCCTGGTGACCGCGATGCACGAGCCGGCGCTGCATGGCTGGCGGCTTGCGGATTCCCGACACATGCGCATGACCGGTTATCCCGGACGCGTCCGCTCGATGTCGTGGAGCGCCGGCGGCAAGGCGCTGGCGACCTCGGGCGCCGATACCGTGATCACGTGGCCGTTTGCCAGCAAGGACGGCCCGATGGGCAAGCAGCCCGCGATGCTTGCGCCGCTGCAGGCGCGCGTCTCGGTGGTGGCTTGTCATCCCAAGCAGGACATCCTCGCTGCCGGTTACAGTGACGGCACCATCTTGATGGTGCGGATGGCCGACGGCGCCGAGATCCTGGTGCGCAGGAATGAAAGCGCTCCGGTGGCGGCGCTGGCCTGGAACGGCAAAGGCACGCTGCTGGCATTTGCCGCCGAAGACGGCGATGCAGGACTGCTGGAGGTTTAGCGCAGGCGGAGTTCCCGCCGGAACATTGCGTTGCCGCATCCGTTGATCTCGCCGAGATCCAACGGTGACCGACATGGCTCTGGACGAGAAGAAACGCGCCTACGGGAACGATCTCTTGCTTGCATCCGCGATGGTGGCTGCGGGGATCGTGATGAGCGGCGTGGCGCTGATGCAGCTTTCAACCCACAGTCCGCAGGTGGCGCAGGCCACGCCGCCGCTGCAGTCCTCGCCGCCCAGTCAGGACAACAAAGTACCGGCTGAATCCAAGCCGGGCGGCGAGCGCCCGACCACGCCGGCGCCCGAACCCGCGCGCCCCGATCCGCAGGCGCAGAAGGAAGGCGCCAAGGCGGCATTGCCGCCCGCTCCGGCGGAAAAAATGGCGCCGCCGATCACCGAGAAATAGATTTCGCTTTCGGAGCGACGACTGGACTTTACTGGATCGCCAGCCTCCGCGGGCGATGACGTTAGAAGTGTTCAAACGCTTCGGCCCGCACCTTCATCGCACCAGCACGTTCCTGAACTGCCAGGGGTCGGAGGTGTCGATGTCCTCCGGGAACAGGCCCGGCCGGTCGGTGAGCGGGGTCCAATCGGTGTAGTAGCCTTTGACGGGCCCAAGATAAGGCCGCTGGATTTCCAGGCAGCGGCGGAAATCCAACTCGTCGGCCTCGACGATCCCGGCGGCGGGATTTTCCAGCGCCCATACCATGCCGGCGAGAACCGCCGATGAGACCTGCATGCCCGTCGCATTCTGGTATGGCGCGATGTCCCGTGTTTCCTCGATCGAGAGCTGCGATCCGTACCAGTAGGCGTTCTTGGCGTGTCCGTAGAGCAGCACGCCGAGTTCATCAATGCCGTCCTCGATCTCGTTCTCATCGAGGATGTGCCACTTCGGCTGCATCTTGCCGGTCGCGCCGAACATCTCGTGCAATGACAACACCGCATCATTGGCCGGGTGATAAGCGTAGTGGCAGGTCGGGCGATAGATCACATGAGCGCCGTCGCGCACCGTGAAATAGTCGGCGATAGAGATCGACTCATTGTGCGTGACCAGAAAGCCGTATTGCGCGCCCGGTGTTGGACACCATGAACGCACGCGGGTGTTGGCGCCGGGCTGCAGCAGATAGATCGCCGCGGCGCAGCCGTAATCGTGGTTTCGGCCGTTGTCGGGCATCCAGGTTTCATGGGTGCCCCAGCCGAGTTCGGCGGGCTGCATGCCCTCGGACACGAAACCCTCGACCGACCAGGTGTTGACGAACACCTTCATCGGCTTCGGTTTCTTCGAGCGCTGAGTATCGCGTTCGGCGATATGGATGCCCTTGACGCCAAGCTTGTGGGCGAGTTGGCCCCAGCCCTCCCGGCTCTTCGGCTCGTTGTAGGGCGTCTTGGTGTCGCGTGCGATGTCGAGTAGCGCCTGTTTGACAAACCAGGACACCATGCCGGGATTGGCGCCACAGGTGGAGACGGCGGTGGTGCCGCCGGGGCTCTTGTGCTTGGCCGCCAGCAATGTCTCGCGAAGCGCGTAATTCGAGCGCTTCTCGGGACCGATGTTGCGGTCGAAATAAAAGCCCAGCCAGGGTTCGACGACAGTGTCGATGTAGAGCGCGCCGATTTCGCGGCACATGCTCATGATGTCGACCGAGGAGGTGTCCACCGACAGGTTGACGCAAAAGCCCTGGCCGCCGCCCGCGGTCAACACTGGCACCAGCACTTCGCGATAATTTTCGCGGGTGATCGCCTGCTTGACGAAACGCACACCGTGCGCTTTGGCGATTTCACCGTCCTCGTGTGGATCGATGATGACGAAGCGCGACTTGTCGTAGGCGAAATGTCGCTCGATCAGCGGCAACGTGCCTTTGCCGATCGAGCCAAAGCCGATCATGACAATGGGGCCGGAAATTTTGGCGTGGATCTGCGCGGCGGACGGGCTCATCAAGTTTGTCTCCGAAAACTGGGGATGCGTTTGGCGCGAACAGGAGGGATCAGGCGGTGCGCCGCTTCGCGGTGACTTCGATTTCGATCTTCATCTCCGGCTTCAACAGTCCGGCGACCACAAGAAGAGTTGCGGCAGGCCTGATATTGCCGAGCTTTTCGCCGCAGACCGCGAATACCGCGTCGGCGTCGCTGCGGTCACTGACGTAATAGGTTGCGCGAACGATGTCGGCGAGGGTAAATCCGCCGTCCTTTAGCGCCGCCTCGATGCTTTTAAAACAATTTCGCGCCTGGTCGGTGACATCCGCCGGCAAGGTCATGGTGGCGTAGTCGTATCCGGTGGTGCCGGCAACGAACGCGAAATCGCCGTCGATTACGGCGCGGCTATAGCCGGCGCTCTTTTCGAAAGGCGAGCCGGTTGAAATCAGCTGGCGGGACATGGCGGGACCTCTGGGTACGACCGGCCTCGCAATGCCGTGTCTCGGGAGCGTTATCCGCCGAAATGGAAGCCTTTTCGGATCACGCGCCGGTTTAATAGACCAGAGCGCGATCGGACGCAAAACCGCATGCGCCAAAATCAGGCGCGCTGAGGGGCGAA
>VAZS01000459.1 GCA_005884855.1 Alphaproteobacteria bacterium
GTTGCTTCGTGAATCCGCCCGCGTTGAAATTCCCCACCGTCGCCGCCTCGATCTCCGCCGAATCGATCTTGGCGTCCTCGATCGCCTTTCGCCCTGATTCCGTGATCAAATCGCGGATCGTTTTCCCTTCCTTCTTCAGGTTGCGCTTAAAATCAGTTCGGCCGCCGCCAAGAATGTAAACAGGTTCCATAGTCGATCGTGTTTAGGGTTGCTGAAAAAGACTCGCGCCTTAGCCAGAAACATCGCGCGAAAAGCACCAAGCTCCAAATCACAAATCCCAAAGAAGCTCCAACTTTCAAGCTCCAAAGGCCGATATTCAGCTCATCGTTGGAGCTTGGAATTTGGTGCTTCTCTGGAGCTTGGTGCTTGGAATTTGGAGCTTACTGCCCCTGCTGCTTTCGCGGATCGGTTTCGGCGGTGATGATGCTGAGGGCGTGTTGATTAAATCCCTTGAAACCGCCTTTGCGCTGCAAATTCTCCAAATGACGCACGATCGACCTTCGCCACAAAAGGGTTTTGTAGGGTGGGGATTCGGACGTAGAATTGCGGAACTGATCGGTAGACATTAATTCTTTCCCCGCAATGGAGCCCGAACGATGACACAGCCACAACCCCACGTCCCCGCCGCACGCGAGCAGAAGTTTCTCGAGAGCGTCGAAGAAGGCCGCTATGAGCGGGAAATTATCAGTGGGCTCGGCCCCTTCTTCCACGAGAAGGCGCCGGAGGACATGCTCAACTTCTACTCCAAGGACGAGGTGACACGCCTGAAAGTGCTCAAGGGCACCGAACGTGACGTTGAAAGCCGGATGCCCGTGAAGATCACGCGCCATTACTACGAGCTGGCCAGGACCAGCGCCGCGATTCAGCGCATCGTCAAGGCCGACCCCGCCGAGACAATGGATCTAGCGGGCTCGGAGGATCCCGGCCACCAGATGGACTACAGCCCTGTAGAGGGCCTGCTGCACACATCCCCTACATCAAGCAGCACAACGCGGCCGTGGCGAAGAACGGCGGCGTGCACCCCGAAAGCGGACGCGAGAAGCTGCGCGAGATCCTGCTTTCGGGCGGCGACCCGATGGTGCTGAACAATTCAAAGATCGCGGCCTGGCTCGGCGCGCTGGCCGAAGCCGGCGTCGAGTCGATCCGCATCGGCACCAAGGAGATGGCGTTCTATCCCCAGCGCTTCGACCGCACCTTCCTGTCGATGCTCGATCGGTTCCACGAGACCTACCCGCAGGTCGGCCTGCACATGATGCTGCACTTCGAGCACCCCGACGAGTTCCTCGCCAAGGATGCGGAAGGAAACTACATCGAGGACGCGCAGGGCTTCAAGCAATGGGTCCCCGCGACGCACGAGGGGATGCGGGGCCTGGCCTCGCGCGGCTGGCTCTCCGTGGAGAACCAGGCGCCGATCATGAAGGGCATCAACGATGACCCGGACGCCCTCCGCATTCTGCAGCGCGAGTTCAAGCGCGCCGGCGGCGAGAACCACTACTTCTTCTGCGGGCGCGACATCATCGCCTATAAGGCGTTCAACGTTCCGATCGAGACCGCGTGGAATATTCTCAACACCTCGCAAAAGGGATTGTCGGGCGTCGAGTCCCACGC
>VAZS01000192.1 GCA_005884855.1 Alphaproteobacteria bacterium
TGCGCCGCCGGCCTGACGCTCGTCCTCGACGATCCGGCGGGCGCGCTCGCGCCGACTTTGGTCGTGCTCGCCGGCCCGTCGACCAATGGCGGGCAGGGCGGCTCCTTGTCGATGGCCGGGATGCCGCATACCGGCCGCATCCGCATCTATTCGAGCTCTGCCGTCTGCCAGATGGCCGCGAGGGCCTGGTGATGACGATGACCCGTCTCCTCCGTCTATCCTGTGCGCTGCTCGCATTGTCATTGCCGTTGCCGGCGCGCGCGGATGTCGGATTGCCGCCGGCGATGGCGCGCGATGCCGCCAACGCCCTCTTGCCAGCCGCGCGCAACAATCTGGGCCTCGTGCCCGGCGCGGCGAGCGGCGTCATGCCGGGCTCGATCGCGATCGCCGGCAGCCCGACCGGCTACGCCGTCGGCGATACGGTGACGCTGACCTGTTCGGGCTGCAGCTTTACGACAAACCCGGTCATTGTGGTGAGCGCCGTCAGCTCGGGCGTCCCGACCGCGATCCAGCTTCGCGTTCCCGGCGCGATCACCGCGGCGCCGGCGGCAAACCCGACCTTTACGCAATCCGCGACGACCGGCTCCGGTACGGGCCTCCAAGTCACCGGCACGCTCGGCGTCATCGCCGCCGATGTCTCGGTCGCGTCGCTCAACACAGCCGGCGCCGGCAACGGCAATATGATCCTCGGCGCCGAGACGCCGCTGTCGACCTTGTACGGCGGCGAGAACACCTTCCTTGGCGACCGCGCGGGATCGCATTTCGACACGTCCTCGGCGGCGAACACCGCGGTCGGCCACAATGCCTGCGGCAATCAGGGCGCGGGAACCGTGACGGGCAGCTTCAATACCTGCCTCGGCGACGATGCCGGCCGCAACATGACCGGCACCTTCAACAACAACACGCTGCTCGGCACCAATGCCGGCCGGGTCGTGGCCGCGAACGGCAACACGATCGTCGGCACCGGCTCCGGCATCGCCTCCTCGACCGGCGGCAACAACACGATCATCGGCACGGGCTCGGGCGCGGCGCTGACGACCGGCGCGGCGAACGTCATCCTCGGCGCCAATGTCGCGACGACGACCTTGCAGGGCGGCGGCTTCAACGTCCTGATCGCCGCTGAAAGTTTCAACGATGTCGATACGCCGGCGATCAACACCGGCAACATGCTGAACATCCAGCGCTCGATTGCCGGGACGCTGACCAGTCACGCCAACAACAACAACCCGTCGATCTGCGCCGTCGGGATGCATTGCGTCCTCGGCGTGCTGCGCGGCGCCAATTTCAACATCACGACCGATCAGTCGATCCCGATCCGGCCGTTGACATCGAGCGACCCCGGCTTTATCGCCGGCGCGACAAAGTACATCGTCACCGATATTTATGTGTCGAACTGCTCCGCGTCGCTGACCACCGCGAAGGGCGCGCTCTACACGGCGGCCTCGAAAACCGGAACGATCATCGGCGCGGTAACAACCCCGTTCACCAATTGCACCGGCGCGACGACGATGCAGCGCCTGCAAGCGCTGACCAACGAGGACAGCAACACCTTCACCGCCGCCACCCTGTTCCTGTCGCTGACGACCGCGCAGGGTACCGCCGCGACAGGCGATGTGTATGTCATGGGCATCCCGATCAACTGAGGCCGCTTCGCCTGCGCGGAAGTAATCAGGTAACGCGAGGGGCGCTATGGACCCGCCAAGGACGCGAGGGCATCACCGTGGCTGGAACGCCATCGCGTCCTCTGCGCAACCCTCGCGACCTTTGCGTCAAAGCGTTCTCTTTTATTCGGAGTGAATTGATGCGGTTCTATTGGCCGATCCAAAAGCTCGATCACGAACAGCATATGGTGTGGGGCTATGCCTCGACCGAGGCGGAGGACGAGCAGGGCGAGGTGATCCGCCGCGACGCCCTCGCCGCCGCGCTCGAGGATTACATGCGCTTCGCCAATATCCGCGAGATGCACCAGCCCTCGGCGGTCGGCATCGCCGAGGAGGCCGCGATCGACGATAAGGGGCTCTATCTCGGCGCCCGCATCGTCGATCATGACGCGTGGCAGAAGGTCGTCGCCGGTGTTTATAAGGGCTTCTCGATCGGCGGCCATGTCACCGCGCGCGATCCCGCCGACCGCAACATCGTCACCGGCCTTGCGCTGAGCGAGATCTCGGTCGTCGACCGCCCGGCCAACCCCGAGGCGGTGTTCGATTGCTGGAAGCGCGCCGCCGCCGATCCCGCCGCATCTCCCTCTCCGCCCCTCGGGGGCGGAGAGGGCCGGGGTGAGGTGGGGGATTCCAGAGTGCTCGCCGACACGCCCACCTCACCCTCCCATCGCTTCGCGATGGGCCCCTCCCTCTCCGCCCTGAAGGGCGGAGAGGGAGAAAAGACCCGCCGCTTGCGCGCGCTGCTCGCGGAGCTCTGCGACTTGCTTGACTCGTTCTCTCTCGAGAACGCCGACGACCTCGCCGCGCTCGCTCTCTCCGGCAGCCTGCGCAAACTGCGCCGTGCCGACGACCCCGATATGAACGCGCGGCTCGCCAAGCTCGCCGACGACATCCTGCCGCGCCTCGATGCGCTGCAGCGCCGCGTCGAGGACATCGCGCAGACGCCGTTGCCGCCCCTGACCGTGACATCCGCGTTGCGCGGGCTCAGCGCGATCGCCAAGCGTGACGACGGCGCCGGCACGTTTCTCGCCTCCGACGACATCGTTGCCGCGCTCGTCCAGATGACCGACGAGGAGCGCACCCTGGCCCTGATCAAGGCGGCCCGCGCCACCCCGCTCCGCCCCATGCGCTAGAAGCCCCTCTCCCTCTCCCCGGACGCGGCGAGAGGGCCGGGGTGAGGGGCACCTTTCTCGCGCGACGCAATACGCAATCCAAACCCCGAACGCACGGAGAACCCGGAGAATGAAAGCTCCGCGTCCCGGCGAAAGCCGGGATCCACTTATCCGAGGCACGAGCGACTGACGAATGGGTCCCGGTTTTCCCACGGATCAAGTCCGTGGGCTAAAGGCCCACGGGGACGCGATCAGGAGCATTCGCCCTGTGCGGCGCAACCGGTTCGTGCCCTCCGTGCCTCCGTGGTGAATTTTTTCTCGCCGTCTCGCTGTCTCGTTGTGAACAAAATTGATCGATCTCCCCGGCCGCCGCGCCGGGTTTTTCTTTTCCAGCAGAAGGAAACGCAAATGAACCCGACCCAGGACACATTGGATCTCGTCAAAGGCGCGCTTGCGACCCCCGACGACCGCATCGGCAAAACCATCTCGGCCTCGACCGGCCTCCTCGCCTTCGATCTGCAGATGCCGGCAAAAAATCTCTACCCCTTTGTGACGCCGCTCAGAAATTCGATCCCGCGGGTTGGCGGCGGCACCGGCACGGCGACGAATTGGCGCCAGGTAACCGCGCTTCTCGGCTCCGGCTTCGACGCGATGGGCTGGGTCCCGGAGGGTCAGCGCTCCGGACAAATGTCCTACACGACCGCGTCCAAATCGGCTTCCTTTGTGACGATCGGCGAAGAGGATGCGGCGACCTACGAAGCGATCAGCGCCGGGCGCCATTTCGAGGACATCCAGGCGCGCATGACCTTTCGCCTGCTGCAAAAGATGATGCTGAAAGAGGAGATGGCGATCCTCGGCGGCAACGCCTCCCTGCAGCTCGGCACCCCGGCGCCGCCCTCGCTCTCGGCCTCCGGCAGCGGCGCGACCTTGCCGGCCGCGACCTATTCGGTCATCGCCGTCGCGCTTACCCTCGAGGGCTACCAGAATTCGGCGCTCGCCGCCGGGGTTGCGACAACCAAGACGATCACCAGCGCCGACGGCAAGACATATGTCCTCTCCGGCGGTTCCTCGAACAAAAGCGCCAACGCGACGCAGGCGGTCACCCTCGGGCAAACGCTCTTCGCCAGCGTCACCGCGCTGCAGGGCGCGGTCGCCTATGCGTGGTATATCGGCGCCGCCGGCGCCGAAACGTTGCAGGCGATCACGACGATCAACAGCGCCAGCTTTGCGGCGCCGCTTGCCGGCGGGCAGCAGGCGGTCTCGGCGGTCACCGCCGACAATTCCGCCAACCCGAACTACGCCTATGACGGCCTCCTGACGGCGGCGCTCAAATCCGGCTCCAACGCCTATGTCAAGACGATGGCGACCGGCGCCGCCGGCACCGGCACGCCCCTGACATCGTCGGGCCGCGGCTCGGTCGGCGAGATCGACGACATGTTCCAGCAGATGTGGAACCTCTACCAGGTGTCGCCGACCGTCCTCTACGTCAATGTGCAGGAGCTGAAGAACATCACCGCCAAGGTGTTGTCGAACGCCTCGGGCCCGCTCCTCAGATATGAGATCAGCGGCGATGGCGCCAATCCGTACGATCTCGCCGCCGCCGGCGCTGTGTCGTTCTATTTCAACCCCTTCACCTTGAATGGCGGCCTCAAGATCCCGGTGCGCATCCATCCGCGCGTGCCGCCCGGCACGATCATCGGCTTTGCCGAAAATCTGCCGATCCAATACCAGTCGA
>VAZS01000193.1 GCA_005884855.1 Alphaproteobacteria bacterium
CTCCAGGCAGTCGGTAATCTCTTTCAGCACTAGTTCGACAAAGGCGGACGATTCCGTGCGCGACAGCCCCACCTTTTGGTAGACGGCTTCGCACAGATCGACGCGGGTTACTGTCTTTCCGGTTCCAGTCATCGCCTGCCCCAACTCACGGCGAACAATATGTATCTGAAATTAAGAGGTTAACAAGCAACGGTCAACAGCGCTCATCAATGCAATCGCATGAAACAATCCGGCAATGTAGCTATTTCTTTAAACTGGCGCTTACCACCGAAGCAGCGCCGAGCCCCAGGTGAAACCGCCGCCCATGGCTTCGAGCAGCACCAGATCGCCCTTCTTGATGCGGCCATCGGCGGCCGCGACCGACAAGGCCAACGGTATGGACGCCGCTGACGTGTTGCCGTGGAGGTCCACCGTCACCACCACCTTCTGCGGAGCAATATGCAACTTGTGCGCCGAAGCGTCGATGATTCGCCTGTTGGCCTGGTGGGGGACGAACCAGTTGATGTCCTCGGCGCTGGTGCCGGTGGCCTTGAACGCGTCTACGATCACGTCCGTGATCATGCCGACCGCGTGCTTGAACACTTCGCGGCCTTCCATCCGGAGATAGCCCACCGTCTGAGTCGAAGACGGACCGCCATCGACGTATAATTTGGATTTGTGGCGGCCGTCCGAGCGCAGATGAGTAGTCAGGATGCCGCGGTCGGATGGCTTACCGGGCTGGAGCTGCGCGTCGAGCACGATCGCCCCAGCGCCATCGCCGAACAGAACGCAAGTGCCTCGATCGTTCCAGTCGAGAATCCGCGAGAAGGTCTCGGCACCGATTACCAGCGCGCGCTTGAACGCGCCGGAGCGCAGGAAATTATCGGCAGTGGCCAAGGCGAATATAAACCCCGAGCACACGGCTTGCAGATCGAACGCCGCACCGTGGTGGATGCCGAAATCGTTCTGCACGGCAACCGCGGTCGCCGGAAAGGTATGGTCCGGGGTCGAGGTCGCAAGCACGATCAGATCGATCGACTGCGCGTCGACGCCGGCATTGGCCAGCGCCGCGCGCGCGGCATGGATGGCCAAATGCGAGGTGAACTCGCGGTCGGCCGCGATATGGCGTTGCCGGATCCCGGTACGCTGTACGATCCACTCGTCGGAGGTATCTATCCGCGCCGCCAGTTCGGCGTTGGTCAGAATCTGCTGCGGCAGATAAGAGCCGCAGCCGAGCACCACGGAACGTATTGCAGTCACGAGACGGCCTCCTGCGCGGCGGGCGCTTTTGCAAGCGCGCCGCCGTCGCGATTGAGTATCCTGTTGATCTTGGCGAGGAGATCGTTACGGACCGTCTCATAGCCAACATCGACAGCATAGGCAAAGCCTTCGGCGTCGGTTCCGCCATGGCTTTTGACCACCACGCCATTCAGCCCGAGCAGCACGCCGCCATTAGACTTGCTGGGGTCGAGCTTGTCGCGCAACGCCTTGAAGGCACCCCTCGCAAACAGATAGCCGATCCTGGCCATCCAGGACTTTGAAATTTCGGCGCGGAGGAAATCGCTGATCTGACGCGCAGCTCCTTCGGTGGCCTTCAAGGCGATATTTCCGCTAAAGCCTTCGGAGACGATCACATCGGCAGTCCCCTTCCCGATGCCGTCGCCTTCGACGAAACCGACATATTCGAGCTGGGGCAGGTTCATCGCACGCAACTGCTCGGCCGCCTCGCGAATCTCCTCGTGGCCCTTGATCTCCTCGGCCCCGATATTGAGCAGGCCGACGGTCGGCCGCTCGAGATTGAACAGCACACTCGCCATCGCGCTGCCCATCACGGCCAGCGCCATGAGATGATGCGCGTCACCGCCAATGGTGGCGCCTAAATCGAGCACAACCGAGTCGCCGCGCATAGTCGGCCAGACCGCCGCGATCGCCGGCCGATCGATCCCCTGCAGCGTGCGCAGACAAAATCGCGCCATCGCCATCAACGCGCCGGTGTTGCCAGCGGAGACTGCGACGTCGGCTTCACCCCTTTTGACGGAATCGATGGCAAGCCACATCGAAGATGTCTTGCGGCCCCGGCGCAATGCCTGGCTTGGCTTGTCATGCATGCTGACAGCGACATCGGTATGAATGACGCGGGAAGCCGCTTTCAGCGCTGGATATTTTGCCAGCTGCGCATCGATGAGCGCGCGATCTCCGAACAGAAGGAATTCGCTGTCAGGGTGTCGGGTCAATGAGATCGCGGCGCCGGGAATGACGACCGATGCGCCGACGTCGCCACCCATGGCGTCAAGCGCGATTCGAACCTTTTGAGGCATGAACGTCCCGGAAGCCTGATCTCTTGTGGTGTTTCAGCGTTCGGCCGCAAACCCTGAAGTCGCCATGGAGGGCGGCGCCGGGCGAAGCCCACTGCCGCACCCCGGCCGGGCCGGGACAATAGCGTGTCCGCGTCCCGACACAACCTCTTGACCGCGCTCTTTTGGATATCCTGCCGCGGCGACCAAGAATCGGCACATTTGAAGAACTACTGATTGTTCAACCAATTAGACCGAATTATCGAGCTAAGCCGGCAACAGCCTGCTGGCGGCTTGGTTCAGCGCTCTTTCGGCTTCTTGGCGCGGGACGGTTTTGCATCGACTTTAAGCGCTTTGAGCGCCGCAAATGGATGGGCCTCGGGGTCGACGACCTCGACCGGCGGCTCGAAAATCGCATCTCTGCGGCGCGGATAAGGATCGATCCCCAGCAACAACGCGTCGGTCGCGAGCCGGCCGAGGTCGATCACGCCGTTCACGATCGGCTCCGGCGGATCGGGGATTTCGACATCCGTTTCGGCGGCCTCCACCAGGTCCGCGAGATCGGGAATTTGCTCGGGTGGCGCGAAGATCAGATCGATTGGCTCATCGATATCATTCTCGATTGGATCGAGCGTGACCACGCAGGTCTGTCCGACCCGCGCCCGGACATGGCCGCCGACGTGGAAACGGCCTCCACGTTGCGGCGTAACGTCGAAGGAAGCATTCACCGACGATATCTCTCGCAAGCCCGCGACCTCTGCCATCGCTTGGCGTTCGAGAGGATTAGGTTCGATGTCCCGGTGCAATCCGGTATCGGGGATCTGCGCTACCACGACGGGAACGCGCCAGGGGTCCGCTTTCTCGGTCGTGCTATTGCTTCTGCTCATTGCTGCACGCCTACTCGCGCCGGCGATGGAAACCGCCATGATCCCTTCTGGATCGTCGCATCGTTCAATCCCGCCAACGCCGCAATCGCCGCCTCGGCATAGAAGGCAAGCTTGCGCGCATTTTCGATCTGCCCGCCGTTCAGGATGTTCTTGCAGAGTGCCTGCGCCAATTCCTCCCGGCCTTCGGCGACAGCCAGATCATAAGCAGCCGAGCGCCCGTAGAATGCCTCGCCAAACTCCTGCATGCGCTTGGGGACAGTGAGATCACCGACCCCCATTTCCCGCAAATTAGCGTCCATATCCTCACAGAACCGATCGAACAGTCCCTGCCGTAGCGCCGCGCCGCTCTCCACCGGAGTCAAGCGCCGCAATACCATCCACAGATGCAACACTAGTACATCAAAACGGCCATTAACTGTGTCCGGCACGCCCAAGTCCCGATAGAACAAGGGTTCTCGTGCTTGCGTCACGATCATGCCATAGATGGCTTCAATGGTGCCGCGCAGGGGTGCGCGGGATTTCCTGAAGTGATTGAATGGCCAAACCATCGTGGGTTCCGCAAGCGAGCCCCTCAGGCTCGCGCTTGTTGCAATGCTGCTTCCTGCCGGGTACGTCAACGCCTCGTGCGATGCAAGGGGATGGGGCCAGTTCCGGAATGAACCAAAAGAGCCAGGGACGCTCACGCGAGCGCTTTGCGCACGGCATGCGCGCCTTCGCCGCAGTCGCGCTGGTATGCGCGGCGCTGGGCGGCTGCACCGGTGAGCAGTTTCAAAAGGGCTATATCATCCCCCCGGGGGCACTTGAGCAAATTCCGATTGGGGCCAGCCAGGATCAAGTGCTGATCGTAATGGGAACGCCATCCACCGTCGCCACACTTAACGGCGAGGTGTTCTATTACATATCGCAGCGTTCCGAGCGCCCGGTCGCTTTCATGAACCAGAGGGTCGTCGACCAACGCGTCATCGCGATTTATTTTGACAAAAAGCGCCAGGTGCAGCGGCTCGCGAATTACGGTTTGCAGGACGGCAAGATTTTCGACTTCATCAGCCGCACCACGCCGACGTCAGGCCAGGAACTCAGCTACCTGACGCCATTGTTCAAGCTGCTCAGCTTCAACTAGCGCCGCCTGCGCCAACCGTCGGCTTGCCCGGCAGCGCAGGGTTTCCTACGCTCGCTGGCAAAAGAATAGACCACAGGGAGTGATAACCGTGACAGAGGGGATTTCGCGGCGCCGCGTGCTATCGACAGCCGCAGCTTTATCCGCAACCGCCGCGATACCGCGCCTTGGCCAGGCCGCGGACTGGCGGCCGACCGAGACCGTCCGGCTTATCGTGCCGGCTGCAGCCGGCGGCAGCACTGACGTGATGGGACGAATGCTGGCGGCGCATCTGCAGTCGGCGTGGGGCCAATCGGCGATCGTGGAAAACAGATCCGGCGGCGGCGGTACGATCGGGACCGCCGAGGTCGTGCGGCAGAAGGGCGACGGACATACCATTCTGGTCGGTAATCCCGGTCCCAACGCGATCGCCTACAGCATTTTCCGGAACTTGAGCTACAAGGCCGACCAGCTACAGGCGGTCAGCAACCTGATCCGTATCCCGAACATCGTCTCTGCTCACCCCTCCGTGGGGATAAAGTCGATCCCCGAACTGATCGCCTATATCAAGGCTCATCCGGACAAGCTCACCTACGGCTCGTCGGGCGTCGGGCAGAGCCCTCACCTCACCGGCGCCTGGTTCTTGCAGCTCACCGGCTTGAAGATGGTGCACGTTCCTTTCCGTGGCGCTGGTCCTGCACTGCAGGCCGCGCTCGGCGGCGATATCCAGATCCTGTTCGACAACTTGTATCCGACGCTGCCGCAGGTGCAAGACGGCAAGCTCAACGCGCTTGCGGTTACGACACCCGAACGAAGCGCATCGGCACCGGACATTCCGACCATGCGCGAGAGCGCGCCGGAGCTGGCGAAGTTCGACGTGTCGTCATGGTTCGGCATTTTCCTGCCGAAGAGCGCTCCGGCGCCGATCGTCGATACGCTTAACAAGGAGATCAAAGTTTTCCTGGAGCGCGAGGATACCAAACGCAACATCGCCGCGATGGGCGCGCGCACCGATTACGGTACGCCACAGCAGTTCTCCGAT
>VAZS01000194.1 GCA_005884855.1 Alphaproteobacteria bacterium
TCGCTGCCCGGGTACGGGCTCTCCTTTAAGCCGGGACAGAAACGGTTCATTCTTCAGGATGTCGCGGCTTGCTTGCACGATCTGATGACCGAGATTCTTGGATACGAGAAATTCGCTGCACAAGGTGGTGATTGGGGTGCTGGCGTCGCCTCGCTGATTGGACAAAAATATCCGTCGTCGGTCTGCGGCATCCACCTTAATTTACTTTACGTGCCACGCGAGAAGACCACGGCGATTACGGCAGGCGAGGCGCGATACAATGAGCGACTTGCGCACTTCCTCAAAGAAGAAACCGGGTATCAACTAATTCAGGGCACTAAACCGCAGACGTTGGCCTTCGGGCTCACGGACTCTCCGGCAGGCCTTGCGGCATGGATCGTCGAAAAATTCCGTACTTGGTCCGATAACGATGGGGTGCCGGAAAGCGCCATCAGCCGTGACCGTCTGCTCGCGAATATCGCCCTGTACTGGTTTACTGCGGCGATCGGCTCCTCGTTCTGGCCGTACTATGGTCGCCTACACTCAGGCTTACCGATCTCGCCAGATCACCCGATCACGGTGCCCACGGGCTATGCCGCTTTCCCGAAAGAAATAATCATCCCGCCTCGCTCACTTGCCGAGAAGACCTACACGAATATTCAAAGATGGACGGAGATGAAAAAGGGTGGACATTTTGCGGCTATGGAGCAGCCGGCCGCGCTCGCCGCTGAAATTCAGAGCTTCTTTCGGCAGCTTCGCTGACCTTGCAGCCCGCACAACTACCCGCTCGAACATTCGCGCGTTAAGATGTTATGACATAAGCTGGTTATCGCCTCTTGGAATAGCTCCGCTGTTTTGCCCGGTTAAAATTTTGTCAAGTAGCGAAGCTTGACGACCATTGAGCCATTAGCCTGAACAATGGGTAAAGGTTGTGGTGGATTTTACGGGGATAACCATTTGCAACTGTAATAGAACCATCCCCACACCAGACACGGGTCAAGTGCGGCAGGTTTGGCTGAAGGCAGTAGATCACCTGCGAGGAGACGATCAATCATCCCGTTGACGGCGGTCATCTGCTTTCCGCGCCTGGTGTGATAATTTGAATTAGTATAGCCCCACCAATCCCAACACTCGTTGGGATTACCAGGGCCTGATTTCGCCTGAGGGTACAGAATGATGATATTGTTGGACTCAGCCCATTCGTTGTAACCGGCGTGCGTGTAAAACTGATCGCCGATCTTGTCTTCATTCTGTAAGCATCCTTCGAGGGCAACGTGCAGCTTGCAGGAAGCGCCTTCACTGCAAGCTTTAGGGACATAAACGTGCCCATGGTCGTCCATTTGGGCGCTAACGTCTCCTGCAAAGAATGTCGTTTGATCGAACGCCTTTAAGTTCTCTTTGGACGCCGCGCCAGGTTGCTTCAATGGGCCATGGATTTGCTCCAGGATACGCCCCACAACATCGAGGCCACATTTGTTTATGTAGGGCGGATCGGATGTATTGCAGTTGTTTCCGTAGTTACGCGTGACCATCGCGTGGCCGGCAGGTACGTCATAATCTGTTTTGATGTTGTTCGAATTCACCCCTAGCTTTGTGTAAAACAGTTCAACGGCTTTGACGATTGGTTGGGGCACTTTGGTGTCATTTGTTCCAGAGAAGAGATAGATCTTTGCGGTTCTGATGCCTGCAGGATCGTCAATTTGGTCCTCATTGAACGCCTTCTTTGTATCCGATACGAGGGACTCAACATAGTCAGGAGTCGGAGGCCCGTTGTACGGTTGTCCGAACTCCGTTCCTATTTTGCTGCAGTATTGCAAAGCCTTAGAAAGATCGTCTTTCGCGCAGTGATACGGTGATGCAGCCAGTAGACCAACCCCGTGGATTTTCGAGGAATAGGCAACGTGGAGTTGGTGCGCGAAGTCGGCTCCCGAGGATATTCCGGAGACCGAAACGCTATCTGGCTGTACGTTATATCTCTGAGGAGATTGCGCCTGGCAAACGTAGGGGCTGGATGCAGCTACAATCGCCATACCCACTGCTGCTCGAACATATTTCATCTGTAGGGCTCCGCTTGCGGGCGAATGCCGCCGGTCGCGTCAAGCAGCGTAGCTCTGAACGGCCGCCATGTTGAAGATTTCATACAAGATCCCACCGCCTCCGCGTGTGAGCGTGTTCCCACGTCATGCAATCGAGGTGCATCATTCTAAGCGCGAACGACAACGCGAGGCCAAACCGAACGCATTTGCGATGCGCTGGAAATTTACTCTAGGCTTGCTGCACGACGGTCCGGAAGCTAAAAGTCGCCCCCGAGCTATGATAGCCATCTGCGACGATGTGGCCTTCAGATCTTCTCGATATCGGCCGGCGGGCGACCAGCGTGCAACCCATCCCGAGCCGAAGCCGTCCTCATCACCGTCCCAAAACTCCTCCGCTCGTCGACCAGGCCATCGGCCAGAGGCCGGTCGAAAGCAGCCCGGGTAAGGCGTTTAGCTTGGGCTAGGCCCTCGGCCCCGCGGCTCGCCAGTTCGGCGGCAATCTCGAGGGCACGAGCAAGCGGGTCGTCGACTACCTCATGGACCATTCCAATTTCGTGGGCAGACGGTCCTGTCACGGTCAAACCGCGGAGGATCATCTCCAGTGCTTTGGCCTCGCCAATAATCCTGGGCAAGCGCTGGGTGCCACCGCCGCCCGGGAAGATGCCAATGCGCGTCTCGGGCAGTCCAATTGCCGTTACCGCCGTCCCGGCGACGCGCAGGTCGCAAGCCAGCGAAAGCTCAAAGCCACCACCCATGCACAGACCATTTATCGCTGCGATAACCGGTTTCTCAACTGATGCAATCAGATCGGTGAGCGCATGGAAACCTGGTGGCCGCTGACCTCCCGGCGATGGCGCGCGTGGCGGTACACTTTGCACTGCGTCTGCTGCATCAGAAAGCTCTCCAACGTCGTAATGGCGGATGAAGATGCCCGGCACGCCGCCTGTGATGACGATGACCCGCACTGCCTCGATTTCAACCGCAGCGGCTACTGCCGTGAACATCTCGGTTGAGCCGACGCCAGTCATAGTCCCTAGCGGAGGGTTGGAATAGGTGATCACGCGAACCGCGCCGCGATCTTCGGTGGTTACCAGGGACATGAGCCTTCCTCTTTTGCGACCGGATTGCGCCCACGTTCACTAGCCTTAGCCAAACAACGGTGCTGCCCGGTCAAAGGCCGCCGGCCTCAGGCGGCTCGACTAATGAAATCTATAGCACGCCCGTTAAGCAGCGGGAGCCGTGACCGTTTGCTAGCGAACATCGCTCTTTACTGGTTCACTGGGGGGATCGGGTGTCACCACAGCGTCACTGACGTTTACCACGGACCCAAAAGCTCTCAGCCCCAGTTCGACCGCAGTTCGGTTATGTGCCGTGGATCTGGGCTCAGCTCATTACGTTCCACGCGTTTTACGATGTCCGTCAGGACGGCGTTGGCATTGCACGAGAGGCCAACCTTTTCGCCCTCGCGCACCACGAAGCCGTTAAGAAATTCGATCTCCGTGCGTCGGCCTTTCTGCATGTCCTGGCCCATGGAGGGACGCTGCGCCGAGGAGGTCTGCTTGGCGTCCTTGAAGCGCTGTTCGTCGCAGGCGCGCATCGCCGCCTCGTCGCCCTCGCCCGCACGCGCAATCGTCTCGGGCGGCAGGTGCAAAATCTCCTCCAGAAGATAGCCGAGCGCTTGCCCGACGCGAATCGCTTCGCTGCCGAGCCGAGTGGAGAAGCGCCGGATCGGTTCGCTTTGCAACATCTCTCGGCCGGGCAGACCCGTGCAGGCTGAGAGTCCGTTGCCCATGACGTTGGCGACTAGTTTCGACCAGCGCTCGCCCCACAGATTGCCTGTTACCTTGGAGCTATCAGCGTAGCCGACCAGGCGGCAGATTTCCTCGGCCCGATGCGTGGTGCGGCCGTGCACCTCGCCCGCGCGAAATACAGTGTGCGCGGCCCCGCCCTTGCCTGCGCCGCGATGGATGTGCCCGGGTTGAGGCAGATTTACGTTGATACTGCTCGCAATACACCCAAGCGTCTTGCCCCAACCGACAATGCCGGCGATCGTCTCTTCATTCATGCAGTTCTGCAGCGACACGACGTAGCCGTTTGGCGCTAGGTACTGGTGGATCAGCGTGGTGGCCCACGCCGTATCGTAGGATTTCATGCACACCAAAGCGATGTCGACGGGCGCCTCTCTAGCCAGCTGCTGCGCGTCCGTGACGTGCAGGGCGCGCGCGCGAACCGAAAATTCCGCGACGTCCCTGGCGTGGGTGATGCGCAAGCCGTGCGTCCTTATGTGCTCGACATGCTCCGGCCATGGATCGATGAACGTCACGTTCTCGCCCGCCTGCACCATATGGGCGCCGACATACCCCCCAACAGCGCCCGCTCCAACCACAGCTATCTTCGGACCCATGCTTTCATTCCCCGCATTTGCTGGCAGCCGAGGCTAGCCTGCCGGATTAGGTCATCGCAAACTGCAAGCCGGGACCCAACTGATTGGTCTTCATTTGTTACTGAACCATTGCGAACAAA